>JAHKBC010000319.1 GCA_018825725.1 Candidatus Omnitrophota bacterium | reverse complement strand
GGGGGTATTTTAGGGGCCTTGGGTAGTAAAATTAATTATTCAATAACCTTCACCGGTTACCTGACGTTGTTCATCAGTATTGTAATGTTTTATATAGGCTTACAGATTTTAAATATTGTCCCAAATATCACAAAGATTGGTTTTCATCTGCCAAAATCATTGTCAAAAAAGATACACGCCTTTGAGAACAATGATCATCATCTGATGCCAGTGGCGCTGGGAGCTTTGACATTTTTTCTCCCCTGCGGATTTACCCAAAGCATGCAGTTGGCTGCGGTTGCCTCAGGTACTTTTTTATCCGGCGCCGGTATTATGGCTGCTTTTGCCCTGGGCACGATACCGGTTTTATTCTCGGTGGGGTTAGGGGCGACTTACGCAAAAAGCGAGCACCTTGGATTTTTAACCAAAATAATCGGGATATTAATTATCTTTTTTGCCATATACTCGCTTAATTCAGGGCTGGTCCTATCGGGTTCCCGGTTCAGCCTTAATTTATCTAAAAGTTCTACTGCTACCGCGACAGCTATTGTGCAAACATCGGGCGAGAATGTACAGATAGTAAAGATGGATGTTGATTGGGTCTTCAAGCCCAATGAATTCAGGGTAAAAAAAGGAATTCCGGTGCGCTGGGAGATAAATGGTATCAATGTCTCCGGATGCAGTAATGAGGTTGTAATTCCCAGTTTAAACTTACGTCAGAAAATAAAACAAGGGCTTAATATAATCGAGTTTACTCCGGAAAAAGAAGGTGTTCTGCCTTTTTCCTGCTGGATGGGGATGCTCAACGGCCGTTTTATTGTCACTGATGATTCAGGCGGTTTTTCCGGAGTACCTGCAGGAGAGATTGAAAAAAAATTGTCTAAATCCTTTCCTCAAAGAAGATGTAGTTGTTGCAGCTCAAGAGGGGAGAATATATGAATAAGAAAGGACTGAAATTTATTTTAACCGCACTTTTAGTCCTGGTGGTAACCGGGTATGTTTATCCAGCAGAGCCGGATTTTCGGGGGACTAAAGGAGAATATGTAGAATTAGTAAATAAGGAGATTAAGATCGCTATCTCTTTATTAGAAGACGGCCAGGCGCATTATTTTAATACGCGTCTTCCGGATTCAAGCATAGTTTATTTCTTTGTAATAAAAAGCTCCGACGGGAAATACCGGGCAGCGCTCAATGGTTGCCAGGTCTGCGGTGGAGCCAGACAGGGTTTTCGTCAGGAAGGAGATTCCATGGTCTGTAATACCTGTGGCAATAGGTATCCGTTAAATAGAATTGCTACGGAAAAAGGAGGCTGTAACCCCGCGCCCATCAATCCTGATCTTAAGGTTACCGGAGGGATGGTTTCCATCACGCTCGCTGACTTGGAAGAGGGGGTATTAAAAAATGTCTACTAAATCCATTTTAAAAATTAAAGGCATGCATTGCGCTTCTTGCGCCCTAAATATAGAACATGCGCTTAAAGAGAAAGAAGGCATAATACAGGCCAGCGTAAATTTTGCTTCGGAAAAAGCAGGTATAGAATATGATGAAGCAAAAATAAACACAGAAAAAATCCGGCAGGTTATTGACAAGGCAGGTTATAAGGTTGTTGAGCCTGGCCTGGCCGCCGGAGCGGATGAAAAAGAGAGTAATAAGGATATAAAAATATTAAGGATGAGGTTTATTCTCGCTTTTATTTTTGGCTTGCCGCTTATGTATATTGCTATGGGCCCAATGTTAGGTTTAACGCTGCCTCAGGTATTGAAGGGTAACAGTATTTATATTCAATTTGCCTTAGCTACGGCAATCATTTTGATTTGTTCCGGCCTCTGGCGTTCGGGAGTCAGGGGATTTTTAATATTAAGGCCGAATATGGATTCCTTGATTTTCGTAGGTACGGCTGCGGCTTATTTTTATAGCATTGTTGTTTCGGTAGTTTTTTTACTGAAGGCGCAACAGATGCATCCGCATTTATACTATGAGAGCGCGGCGTTCATACTTATCTTTATTTCCCTTGGCAAATATCTAGAATCAGTAACTAAAGGTAAAGCCGGCCAGGCAATAAAGAAGCTGATCGGGTTGCAGCCGCGCAACGCAATTGTGTTCAGGGATGGCGAGGAGAAGGTAATTCTTATTTCCCAGGTAATGGTAGGCGATATAGTTGTGGTTAAGCCCGGAGGCAAGATACCCGTAGACGGCATAGTCGTGGACGGTTATTCCGGGGTTGACGAAAAGGCGATCACCGGTGAAAGTATTCCGGTGGAAAAAAAACAGGGTGACGAGGTTATCGGGGCGACTATCAACAAGACCGGAGTTTTAAAATTCAAAGCCACCAGGGTAGGCAGTAATACGATGCTGGCGCAGATCATTAAAACCGTAGAAGAGGCGATTGGCTCAAAGGCGCCGATACAGCTCTTGGCGGATAAGGTGGCTTACTATTTTGTCCCGACGGTGATTCTTATTTCCATAATCAGCGCGATTGCCTGGTTTTTTGCCGGGCAGTCTCTGGCTTTTATTATTTCTGTTTTTGTTACTGTTCTTATTATTGCTTGCCCTTGCGCCCTTGGCCTGGCTACGCCCACGGCAGTGATGATGGGAACCGGCTTAGCGGCGCAAAACGGTATTTTGATTAAGACAAGTGCTGCGCTTGAAAAGGCTTATAAAGTAAATATGGTTATTTTTGATAAGACCGGTACGCTTACCAAGGGAGAGCCGGTTGTTACAGATATCGTCACTGGCGCGAAGTTAAACCAGGAGGCGGTCATTAGGTTGGCTGCGGCTGTCGAAAAAAACTCTGAACATCCGCTGGCCCAGGCAATTATAAACCGCGCCGGCAAGGAAGACCTGAATCTGCCGCTAGTAAAGAATTTTGCTGCTTTGCCCGGAAAGGGCGTGATTGCAGAATGTGAAGGAAAGAGGCTTTTATTGGGCACTAGGAGGCTAATGGCGGAAAACGGCATTACGACAGCCGATTATGAAAAGGAAATTATAGCGCTGGAAGACCAGGGTAAGACTGTGATGATTTTGGCGCAAGATAAGGAAGTTGTGGGGGTAATCGCGGTTGCTGATACTTTAAAAGAATATTCAAAAGAAGCAATTGATATGTTACATCGCTTCGGTAAAAAAGTTGCGATAATTACCGGCGATAACGCGCGCGTAGGAAGGGCAATCGCTAAACAAACAGGTATTGATGATGTTCTGGCCGAGGTGTTGCCTCAAGGAAAGTCTGCTGAGATAAAAAGGCTGCAGCAAGAAGGTAATGTCGTGGCTATGGTTGGGGATGGGATTAATGACGCGCCTGCGCTTGCGCAGGCAGACTTAGGTATTGCCTTGGGCTCTGGCACTGATGTAGCCATGGAAACAGGTGAGGTTGTTTTAATCAAGGATGACCTGCGCGATGTAGTTACTGCCATTGAGATAAGCAGGTATACATTAAATAAAATAAAACAGAATCTCTTCTGGGCTTTTTTTTATAACTGCGTGGGTATTCCGGTTGCTGCTGGGTTTCTTTATCCTTTTACGGGATGGTTATTAAATCCCTCACTCGCCGCTTTAGCCATGGCTTTTAGCTCTGTGTCGGTAGTGAGTAATTCATTATTGATGAATCGGTATAGAAAGTCTGGTTAAAATCTCTTATCAAGCAGGCAGCAAAGAGTTTGGCAAAATGGCTATCTCTGTGTGATTAAGCCAGTTGCTTGTTAAATAATATTTTTTCCGTTGCCAACCCTATAATAGCAATAACGTATTTATTTTAATATTTCTCTTGCAAAAATCTCTATTTATGATAAAAAAGGAGAAAAGGAGGATAGATGCAGGAAAATTTGGCGTATTTACGTATCTCCAGTGTGGTAATGAAGATTGCTGCCTGGATTTTTTTATTGTTTGGCTTGCTTGGCGGAGTATTGATAATAACCGGAGTTGTGCCTGCTTATCCGCGCTATCTTGGTGCAATCCTAATTATCTTTTATTCCTTCATCTCCTTCTTTATTTTCCTGGTGGGCAAATTAGCCGGTTTAATAAGAGAGATTATTAAGGAGATTAAGAAAGAGTAATAACTTTAAGGAGGAACAATTGAAGATCAAGATAATTTCAACTGTAGCGGTTTTTTTATTGGTATCAGCTATTGTAGGTTGTGATAAGCTGGGCCTGGGAGTGCAAAAGAAGCCTACTGCAACTCTAAAGGCCCAAAAAGAGGTTCCGGTAGTCAAGGGTACATTGATTGCCCGGGTTAATAATACTCCTCTGACGTTAGAAGAATTAAATAAGGAGGTTGAGGCATTTAATACCATTGTTCCGGAAGATCAGCCCCAGGCTAGAATTACCACGCGCGACCAGAAAATTGATTATCTAAAAAATGAGATGACCAGGCGCTTATTGATGAATCAGGAGGCTCTTGTCCGGGGATTGGATAAAAAAGACGAAGTTGTTCAGGCCTTGGAAAAGACTAAGCAGGATTTGTTAGTGATGGAACTTGTGCGTCAGGAAGCAGAGCGGGTTGATGTCACCTCTCAAGAAGTAGAGGAATATTATAATGGTTTTAAAGACCAGCTAAAAGAGCCGGAAGAAAGGCAGCTTCGCGAGATAATCGTGTTGAGCGAGCCCGAAGCTAAAGAAGTATTGATCCAGCTTTTACAGGGAGCGGATTTTGCAAATCTTGCCCGGGGAAGGTCTAAGGCAGCCAACGCTAAAGATGGCGGAGATTTAGGGTATATCCAGCCCGGGAAAAAATCGGCGCAATTTGACGCCGTGGCTTTTTCAGATACCTTGGAAGTAGGCAAAACCAGCAATATCTTTAAAGGGCCAGAGGGGTATTATATACTTAAATTGGAAGGAAAAAAAGGCGGTAAGCAGAGGTCGCTTACCGAGATGTGGGATGATATAAAGCGGGGTTTGACTTATTTGAAACAACAGAAAAAGATCAATGATTTAATTGATAAGCTTTCCCGCGAGGCAAAACTGGAATATTACGAGGGAGATATAAGGTAATCTTCTATGGTTCAGATAAACTTAAGATATCTCTTGGCGATATTGGTTTTTTTTGTTTTGTCGCAGGGTTGTGATAATGTAAGTTTCTTGAAGAAAAGAGAAGTTAAAAAAGAACCTCTTTTATCCCAGCCGATTTCCCGGGGGCCGATAGTCGCCCGGATAAATAATCTTGCCTTAACTCTGGATGACCTCAACACCGAAATAGAGATGCATAATGCCATGCTGCCGCCCGAACTTAAAATTAACGGCCGGCAGGAAAAGTTAGGGTATCTAAAAAATGAGATGATAAAGAAGGTTATTCTTTATCAGGAGGCTTTAAGGAGGGAACTTGAATACGACATTGAGGTGAGGCAGGTTTTGGCTCGGCAAAAAAGGGATTTGTTAGTGGTTCAATTAGTGCGTAAAGAGGCGGAGAGGGTTGATGTAACCCAATCGGAAATAGATGAGTATTATAGCAGCAACAGGGAGAATTTAAGAGAACCCCAGGAGAGGTGGATAAGAGAGATTGTAGTACCTACTGAGGCTGAGGCTAAGGATATTTTAATGAAGTTATTGCAAGGTGAGGATTTTGGCAGTATAGCTAAGCAGTATTCGCGCAGCGCCAGTTTAGTGCAGGAGGGGGATTTAGGCTTTGTTAAGCCAGGCCAAAGATTTTCTAATTTCGACGAAGTAGCTTTTGCCGATTCTCTGGACGTTGGAAATACAAGCAGTATCTTTAAAGGTCCGGAGGGATATTATATTATTAGGCTCGAAGGTAAACGCGGAGGCCAGATTCAGCATGTCTCTCTGGTGGCCAATGATATTAAGAGGCTCCTTACTCTAATAAAACAGAAGAAGTTAATAGACGATCTGGTGGATAGGCTTTTTAAGTCAAGCCAGATGGAATTCTACGATAATGAGGTAAGATAATAATGCCCAGGCAAAAACTATTCTTAATGATCGGTATAACCTTTGCTTTAATTGCCGCTTTTGCTGCAAAATTTTATCTGGATCAGCAGAAGGATGAAATAACCCAGCGGGAAAAGGCGCGCCTGGCTAAGGCGCGCGCCAACGAAGTATCAGTTATGGTAGCCAAAGAAGAAATTCCTGCCGGTTCCATATTGACTCAGAGCCATGTTACTATGGTATCAGTACCTGTGAAAGACAGAAGCCCTAACGCCTATACCGGAGCCATAGACGGGATGCTGGTAGTGAGCCCTATCTCAAAGGGAGAGCAGATTGTTGGCAACAAAATAGTGCCTCCGCGGCATATGGCAGGTTTGGCTGAATCTACTCCCATAGGCAAACGCGCAATCACAATTATGGTGGACAATATGGGTTCTTTAGTCGGCATGGTTAAACCTGGGGATAATGTGGATGTGCTTTTTATAACTACCGTGCCTAAGAAAGAGGATGAGGGGGAGAGAACTTCTTCGAATAAACAGGTGAACATCCTTCCTTTATTTCAAAACGTGAGTATTCTAGCTGTTGGCCAGGAGATCGGGACCACTTTTTACGGACAGCAGAAAAAAGACAGCCGAGAGGCTTCTTTAATCACCTTGGCCTTAAGCCCAAAAGAAGCGAATATGGTTGCTTTTGCTCTTGAGCATGGAAAGATTCGTTTAGTTTTGCGTTCGCCTAAGGATTCGCAGATTTCTCTTACCGAGACTGTTGATTGGGAAACTCTCTTTAGTTATATTATGCCGGCTAAATTCGAAAAAAAGGATACTGTTGAATCTATGCCAACGATAGAAATTTATCGGGGAGCAAAAAAGGATAAAATCCCGATCTCAAGATAATAGGAGTAATACCTAAATGAAGATTTTATTTAAATCCAGAATTATTATTTTAGTGTTTATCTTTGGTCTGTATTGTTTCCAAAAAGGCGCATTCTCCGAATACGCAGGCCCGGAAATCAAAGTCTATTTAGCCGAGACTAAAAGTATCCCTGCGGAGAATCCAGCGCGTATTGCCATCGCTAATCCCGAAATCGCAGACGTTAGTTATGTTTCCAAGGATTCCATAACTGTAAGCCCTAAGTCTGTTGGCAGTACTACCTTGGTTTTTTGGGATAACTATGGAGAACAGTCTTTTCAGATTAAAGTATTGGCTGAGGATATTTCAGGGGTAAAAAGAAGGCTAGATTCAATTTTGAGCAAGATCGGTTTTAATAATGTCTACACTGATCCTCAAGAGGAAGAATCTAAAGTTCTGCTTTTAGGCAGTGTCAAGAGTGATTTGGATAAGGAGAGGCTGCTTTTGGCGCTTGACCCGCTTAAGAATAAGATAATTGACCTGGTGGAAATCAAAGAAGAAGAAGCAGTTGTAGGGATCAATGTCCAGGTATTAGAGTTAAATAAAGACGCTACTAATACCTTGGGTTTTTCCTGGCCGGGCGGAGTATCTAATGTTACTGAGGCTGGTTCACCTGGCTTGACCGGCGTACATTCAACAGCTCTTTCGACATTCTTCAGAGTTCTTAATATAAGGCGCGACGCCTTTCAGTGGTCATTGGATGCTTTGGTTCAACAGGGAAAGGCGCGCATACTATCTTCGCCTCAACTTGCCTGTCAGAGCGGAAAAGAAGCCCAGTTATTGGTGGGAGGAGAAAAGCCGGTGTTAACCACCCAGGCTTCGTCTTCAGACAGCTCAACCGGCAGTACTTCCGTAGAGTATAAAGAATACGGGATTAAATTAAAAATAAAGCCTTCGGTTAATGATAATCGCAGCCGTATAAATATTCAGTTGGATGTTGAGGTTAGTGAGATCGGTGAAGCAGAAGTACTAGGTTCATCTACATCTCCTACTGCCCGGGCTTATCCATTGACCAAGCGCAATGCCTCGACGGAACTTTTTGTTAATGATGGCCAGACCATAGCTATCGGCGGGTTGGTAAGTCAGAAAGAAGAAGACCAAATACGCAAGACCCCTATTTTGGGAGACCTGCCAATTGTGGGTCTGCTTTTTCGCAAGAAGACCACAAGGACAGGCGGAGGGCATGGCTCTAAAGGAAATATCGAATTGTTCATTACCCTTACTCCCACAGTTATGAAGGATAAATCTGTTAATGCGCTAGACTTTGCCAGGAAGAAAATTCCGGCCAGAGAAGGAGCCTCTTCGGACGTGTCAAAAACTTCTGACATGGCTGACTATGCAGGGCTGGTACAAAAAAAGCTTATGGATAATTTTACTTATCCGACAGACTTGAGGGAAAAAGGTTATAGCGGCACAGTCAAATTAGCCTTACATATCTCTTATTTCGGAGAATTGCTAGGGGTGACGGTTAAGGAATCTTCGGGATATGATCCTTTGGATCAGTAT
>JAHKBC010000318.1 GCA_018825725.1 Candidatus Omnitrophota bacterium | reverse complement strand
TGTTATCCGGGTCTAGCTGTTCCGGCAAGCTCGCTACTCTTACATTCATGCCTTCTTCAAAGAAAATATCCCAGGTTCGCAGCGTGGCCATTTGCCCGGCAGTATCTCCGTCGTAAAGCATTATAATATTATTTGTGTAGCGTTTAATCAGCCTTATCTGGTCAGAGGTTAATGCCGTGCCTAGGGAGGCAACAATATTACAAAGGCCATGTTGATAAGGTATGATAAAATCCAGGTAGCCTTCTACTATAATTGCGCAGTCTTTATCGCGAATTTCATTTTTAGAGAAATTTAAGCCATAAAGGTTTTTGCCCTTTATATAAATGGGTGTTTCCGGTGAGTTAATATATTTTGGTAGGGTATCGTCGGTTACCCTGGCGCCGAAAGCAACAGCCCGAGATTTTACATCCCATACCGGAAATATAACTCGTTTGCGGAATCTGTCGTAATAGCCCCCTTTTTCTTTACTTAATATTAGGCCAGCTTTTTCCAATAAACCAAGGCTGATATTTTTTGCCCTTAGATTATTAATAAGGTCGTTCCATCTGTCAGAAGCAATTCCCAATTTAAATAATTTAATAGTCTCATCCGTTAGCCCGCGATTTAAAAGATAGTTTTTGGCATAGCTGCCACTAGGTGATTGCAGATTATTTGCATAAAATTCAGCAGCTAATTCGTTAATTTTATATAAAGTTGCGTGTAGGCCGTCAGCGCGCGCAGTATCTTTTCGGGGAATAACGATACAGGCTTTTTGCGCTAAGGTATTTACCGCTTCCAGGAATTCCATCTTTTCATATTGCATGAGAAAATTGAAGGCGTTTCCGCCAGTCCCGCAACCAAAGCAATGATATATCTGTTTGTCTTGTGAAACCATAAAAGAAGGTGTTTTCTCATGGTGAAAAGGGCAGTTAGCCCGGAAATTCCTTCCCGCGCGCTTTAGTGGGATATAGCCGGATATTAATTCCACAATATCTGTTGCGTTTAATATACCGTCTAATGTGTTTTCTTCAATATGATGTGATGTTTCCTGACTCATATTTAATTCCTTCTAATTCTGCGGAAACCAGAGCAGGTAAGCGTCAAGAATTCGCTTCCGGAAGCGGCTTCTAACTTATCCAGGATAAGGTTAAGGCCTAAATTGTCGCTTGAGATGTGGCCGGCAATAATTACGTTCATTCCAATATCTCTTACTTTTTTAAAATGTTCTTCGCTCATATGCATGCATACCAGAGTTCGGATTCCTTTTTTGTAAAGTTTTTCATAAACTTCCTTATGCCCTTCTGTGCCACCGGTCATTTCAATAAATATTTTTCCCGTATTCCTGTTTTCGTTACCCAACAAAAGCCTTGGTTCGACATGGGATTCTTTTGCCGATATTTGGTATTCGGATATCGCTTTTAATAAATACAGGATGTCTTTAACTTTCTTAGGGTGTTTTAGCTTAAAAAGATTATCGATATAAGCTGATACATGGTTATCCGCAGGAGTATGTACGCACATCAAAGGTATATCTAATAGACGCGCGGCATCTACCGTGCGCATATGGTTGGCTGGGAGTAATCTTCTACGTACTTCATCCAACCTCTCCTCCAAGAATTGTCTGGCTACCTCCTCTTTTATACCTGCGTCTTTCAAGAGGTCGATCTGCAGACGCATGACTTCATAAAAAATAGCTAAGGCGCCTCCTTCGGGATGATGGGCTATAACTAAATCCAACCCATCGCTTGCTTTAATGCGCTCAGCCAGGAGTATCTCTCCTATTTCAATATCGATACCCACTAATATTTTTTTAACTTCCGTATGCGCAGCTCCATAAAGAACTGCTGTATCTGCGTAACCTTTAATCTTACTTTTGCCCTTCCGGGGATCGCTGGCAATTCCAAACTTGACGATATGCTGGTATATTTGTAATAATTGCATGGGTATTATTGTTTAAAATTATCTCTAATTTTTATTGTAGAATCATTGAATTTTTCATTAGTGAAGAATTTTGACCCCAGGCCGTTCCATAAAGATTCATAAGTAAAAGGCGCAATTTTTATAAGCGCTGAACCCAGATAGGATTGATATACGCTATTTTGTAAGTAGGATACCGTTGATATGGCTAAAATATATATTACTAGACCCGAGAGGAATATAGCCCTGGCTACGCCGATCATTAAACCACCGTATCTATTTAGCTTAGGCACAGCCTCCATTCTGATGATGTAGGCGAAACCTTCGCGGAGAAGTATAAAAATTAGGTAGCTTATTCCGGTCAAGCACAGGAAACTGAATAAATCTATAACCTCTACAGGGATGCTGTTAGAGGAAACACTACTATGAATAAACTCGGAAAGATTTAAATAATTGTGTAAAGATACATATATGGATAGTATTGTTCCGCAAATCTTAAACAACTCCGGAATAAAGCCGCATCTAATAGATATATAAAATACCCTGACCATTAATAGGGTGATAATAATATCTACCCAATTAAAGTTCTTAACAGCTTCTAAGACCATAAGTTATGATTTTTTTCTTATTATATTATAGAAATGAATTTTTAAGAGTATAACATATAAAAGGAGTTATGTCAAGGAAAGCGCTTTCAAAATACAAAAGGGCGAAACTTTTTTGCTTCGCCCTTTTGTATTTTTTTATAACTATGTGCTAATTGCTACGTACTGCGCGCTAATTAATACATTCCTCCCCCCATGCCTCCCATTCCGCCTCCTGGTGGCATAGATGGCATTTTGTCTTCTTTCTCCGGTTTATCTGTGATTATGGCTTCGGTAGTCAGAAGTAATGCAGCGATACTGGCGGCATTCTGCAGAGCTGAGCGGGTAACTTTAGTAGGATCAATTACGCCTGCCTGTATCATATCTACATATTCATCCTGATTGACGTCATAACCGACATTAACCTTCTCTTGCTTTATGCGCTGCACGACTACTGAGCCTTCCAATCCTGCATTCTGAACTATCTGCCTTAATGGTTCCTCGATAGCTCTTTTGATTATATCGCAACCTATCTTTTCGTCACCTTCAAGTTTTATCTTATCTAGGCTCGATACACACCTGATTAATGCTACTCCGCCTCCGGGTACAATACCTTCCTGGCTGGCGGCGCGGGTTGCATGCAAAGCATCCTCGACCCTGGCTTTTTTCTCTTTCATTTCGGTTTCGGTAGCAGCACCGACATTGATTACGGCAACGCCTCCGGCTAATTTTGCCAGGCGCTCTTGTAGTTTCTCTTTGTCATAGTCAGAATCGGTACCTTCTATTTGTTTTTTGATCTGGGCAATCCTCGCGTTGATACCTGCGGTTTTACCTGCACCTTCTACTAAGGTGGTATTATCTTTGTCGACCTTAACCCTCTTAGCCCTACCCAGGTCTTCGATATCCAGATTCTCGAGCTTTATCCCCAGGTCTTCAGTGATAGCTTTGCCGGCTGTTAGGACTGCGATGTCTTCAAGCATAGCCTTTCTTCTATCACCGTATCCAGGAGCTTTTACCGCGCAGGCAACAAATGTGCCGCGGATTTTATTTACTACTAGAGTTGCCAATGCCTCGCCCTCGACCTCTTCTGCGATTATCAGAAGCGGTTTACTGGCGCGGGCAATTTTTTCTAATAACGGTAGTATGTCTTTAATGGCAGATATCTTTTTTTCATATATAAGGATATAAGGATCGTCTAAGACAACCTCCATCCTTTCGGTATCGGTCACAAAATACGGAGACAAATACCCCTGGTCAAACTGCATACCTTCTACTGTTTCTAAAGTTGTTGCTGTAGACTTGGCTTCTTCTACGGTAATTACGCCGTCTTTGCCGACTTTATCCATGGCCTCGGCAATAAGTTCTCCGATAGTCATATCGCAATTGGCAGCGATGGCAGCAACCTGAGCTATTTCCTTCTTGTCTTTAATTGGTTTGGAGAGCTGTTTTAATTCATCGATTACTTTCTCGACAGCCTTCTCAATACCGCGCTTTAAGCTCATGGGGTTAGCTCCAGCAGTGACATTCTTTAAACCTTCGCGATAGATTGCCTCGGCTAAGATTGTCGCTGTAGTGGTGCCGTCACCGGCTATATCCGAAGTCTTTTCAGCAACTTCCTTAATCATCTGGGCGCCCATGTTTTCAAAGGGGTCTTCCAGTTCCACCTCTTTAGCTACAGTAACCCCATCCTTGGTGATGGTGGGTGAACCGAATTTTTTATCAATAACTACATTGCGACCCTTAGGCCCGAGAGTTACTTTAACAGCCCTAGAGAGCTGTTCCACACCGGTAAGGATCTTTCTGCGTGCCTCATCTTGGTATAGTAATATCTTTGACATTAACTCCTCCTTTTATTTAATAATCGCTAAGATGTCATCTTCACGGATAATTAAGAGTTCATCGCCTTCTTTGCTGGTGAATTCGTTTCCGGTATATTTACCATACAATACCTTATCTCCCACTTTTACCTCTAAAGCCTGCACAGTTCCGGAATCCAGGACTTTGCCTTTACCTACAGCTATGACTTCTCCTTGCTGAGGTTTCTCCTTGGCTGTATCAGGTAGTACTATGCCGCCTTTAGTCTTATCTTCAGCTTCTAAAGGCTTTACCACAATACGGTCACCTAATGGCTGTAACTTCATGTTTCGGCCTCCTCTGTTGGTTTATTTTAGCACTCTAAACACCCGAGTGCTAATTGTAACTGTTTTTATCCTCTTGTCAAGTATTTTTTTATATAATATTATTTTAGAATATCAGCGATAGATTCAGATATGCTTGGATGAGGTAAAATTGCCCTTTTTAACTGCGCGATGGATAGGCCATTGTTTATAGCCAGAGTGAAGAATCCTATAATTTCTGATGCTTGCGGCCCGATTATAGATACACCTAATATCTTTAGGCTACCAGAATCAATTACAAGTTTCATAAAACCGTCTGTTTTGCCTAGAATACGCGCCATGCCTGAAGACAGGAAATCTAATCGCCTTACCTCGATTTTTAAATCCTCTTTTCTGGCTTCATCTTCAGTAATTCCAACGCTGGCAATTTCCGGGTCAGTAAAAATAGCGCATGGGATGTTGCTGTTAGCAATAAGTTTTTGGCTGTTAGGTTGGACTATATTTTCTACGGCCAGCCTTCCTTGGAAGCTGGCGAAATGCGCCAGCATCAATTTTGCAGTGCAGTCGCCAGCTGCATAAATATTAGCCAGGTTAGTTTTGGAGAACTGGTCAATATGAATATTATCTGCCTGTAGCTGGATTCCTATTTTTTCCAGCCCAAGCCCTTGAGTTACTACGCTTCTACCGGCGCAAATAAGTATTAGTTCATAACCGGAGGTGTCCAGGGATTGAATTTGCGCTTGGGTGATAACCTTGATACTCTTTTTTTTAAACAGGGTTTCCAGTTTTCGCGATACCTCCATATCCAAACCA
>JAHKBC010000317.1 GCA_018825725.1 Candidatus Omnitrophota bacterium | reverse complement strand
GAAGAAAATATAGATAAAAGTATATATGGTTATTAAAATAAAATAGGGCCAGGAGGGAAGCTCCCCATAAACCGCAAGGGCTTTAATATCCAGCTTATGCATATTCGGCAGAAGATAGTAAATAATTTTAAAGAGTGGGAGCCTGTATCCGGAGGCATCTATATTCATACTTAATATTTTTAATGCCGGATAGGCCATCTCGCTGCTCATATACAAAAAAAGGCTGGAAAGTAAAGCTAACACAGGAGAAGAAAATAGAGATGAAAAAACCAGGCTAATGCCAATAGCAAGTGAGAGCTTAAGAAAAATATTGTACAAACTAACCGCCACCTGCCAGAGAAAGGCCTTATAAATCACAAGCATAACCAGATACCCTGCCCCACAGATAAGAATATAAAAAAAGGCGATTAAAGAATAGCCAATTAATTTACCCCAAAGGTAACTACTGCGGCTAAAGTGGGTGAGATAGATCTCTAAAACACGCTCTTCTTTTTCTTTGTAGAAATTAAGCACCAGGCTAAAGATAAGTAAAATAAGAGCGCTTAACTCTATGCCCGCCAATCCGGAACTGCGCAAGACCTTATCCGTCTCTCCCGGAGAAAGCAGGCCCATTAAAATACACAAGGACAAGAAAAAAATAAAAAAGAATACTGCTCCTAAAAATAATCTCTCTCTTACTCCCTGCTTAAAATTCAAAAAAGCTAAAGCGATAACTTCTCTGGTCATCAAGATACCTCCCTCAAGAATGCTTCTTCTAGAGAGCGAGAATTATGCTTAGCAATTACCTCTTTTACTATACCTGTAAATATTAACCTTCCTTTATGAATTATACCTATTTTATGGCAGAGTGTTTCAATTTGAGAAAGAATATGCGAGGAGAAAAAGATAGTCCTACCCTGCTGGTTTAATCCCTTTAATATCTCTAAAACCCCTGCCTGGCCTTTAGGGTCTAAACCTAAAGTCGGCTCATCCAGTATAATTACCTGCGGCTCTTTGAGTAAAGCTGCTGCCAGGCCTAAGCGCTGAATCATCCCCCGGGAAAAGGTTTTAGTTAATTTATTCCTTTTATCTTCCAGTCCTACCTGGCGTAAAACCTCATCTGCCCTCTCAAGGCGTAACCCTAAACCCCGGCTTAAAAATTTAAGCCACTCCCTTGCGCTAAGATTAGCCGGAGGCTTAAAACTTTCCGGAAGAAAACCAAATCTATCCTGGACATCTTGGCTGGTTATGGGCTTACCGGCAAAGAATATTTCGCCTTTTGTAGGATTAATGAGCCTGGTCAAACATTTTAAAAGAGTAGTTTTTCCTGCGCCATTTAAACCCAGTAAACCAAAAACCTCACCTGGCTGAATATCTAAACTCACCTTATCCAGAGCCAAAAAACCCGGGCTAAAAATCTTACTGGTATCTTTTAGAGAGATTAGGGAAGGCATTTAAGGACAAAACGTTAGCATCACCATAACGGGACATTTCTGGTATCATGCATACCGCACCAATAAAGCCAAGCATTATTATAACTCACCTTTCCAAATAACGCAGTCTCCACATCTCTTTTCGCCTGAATATTAATAAAGTAAGTGTGCAACAAAATTCCCTGATCAGTACCGCACCATGTATACCAATATCCCGATGTTGAGTTTGGCCAGGGCGTATAATACCAGAAGTAGTTGGGATAATAAAAGAGGCTGTTTACTGTGCTTACCGGATAATTCTGGATATAAGGCCCGCGCCATAAGTTCACATAAGCGCTGGGACACGAACTCCTTTTCATCAGGGCAAGCTGGTCACTTGTAGGATTAGCTGCTATACCTGTAAAATTCGGCTTAGCTCCGATATCATTAATGAGCATATCCAGGGCCATACCAAAGGTCTTAAGGCTTGCGGCAGCTGAACTAACCCTGGCCCGGTAAACATAACCGCTGACCTGGGGAAGTAAAGTAGCAGATAAAATACCGATTATGGCAATTACTACCATTAACTCCACCAAAGAAAAGGCTCTTTTGTTCATTGCACTCCTCCTTTTTGCTGTCTTAACACAGCCTCTGCCGGAGTTATGCCGGTTGCTTCATACCCTTCAGGAACTTCCCTCTTCATTCTAGAGCCTAACATACCTTTTATAATAAAAACTATGCTTAATAAACAAGCACCGGCTAATACTCCTATCAACACCTTGTTCTCTCTCCAGTCTGCCATTTCAAAGCCCTCCTATATCGCCTATATCTTAAGTTTACTATACAAAGGCAAATTTTCAAGAATAAAATTACAAGACAAATGAAAAAATAAAGGAGCGCTCCTTTTAGAAGAACGCTCCATCTAGATCACCTGCCTGAAATTGATTAATTAAGCGCGACGTCTGTCTGAATTAAAATGTAGACTGAAGTCGTCGCAGCGGCACTGTAACGTACAGCCCCAGAGCCGCCTGCTACGGCCCCGTCTATATTATCGTCGATTTTTTGCGCCGATGCCTGCGGAACGATCTGAATCTCAAAATACCTGGCTGAATCTCCGACACCAGAATTATCCCAGTTTACATTAGCGTCATTACGATAATAAACAACCCCTGCGCCCCAGGGAGACTTTGAAGGCCACTTTTCCACATAAGGGCCATCCCAACCCCTGGCACCGTCATTATTAACCAAACCCGCATTGCAGGACACTGCAGTACAAGTCGCAGGCCAAGCCTG
>JAHKBC010000316.1 GCA_018825725.1 Candidatus Omnitrophota bacterium | reverse complement strand
TTATCCGCGTTTACATCATAGATCATCCCTACTTTTTTGATATCTTTTTTAACCTTTAAGGCCAGGTCAATCAGCTTATGCGTAGAAGTACTGCTTAAAGCCCCGGTATAATTATTGCCAAATCCAAACTTTTTAGCAGCTCCGTCTAAGGATTCTTTATATGCGACTATAGAAAAAACAACCGGTATACTCTTCTCATTCTTTAAGATTTCCAATGTCGTACCTGTCCCGGAACTATGTATTAACTTTGCGCCCTGGGCCCTATACGAATCTACTAAATCTTTGACCTTAGTCATATCGTTATTTACAATATTAACTATATACTCGACCTTATCTTCACCGTAGCCGGCCTTAGCAAGAGTGGCCTTGAACCCTTTGAAGCTATCCTGAAATATGCTGATCTTATCCTGCAGGATTACTCCAATTTTTATTTTCTGCTGAGCAAAAACATTAGAGGCAGAAACCAAACTGAATAAAATACTCAAACCAACAATACCTATGCAAAAACAAAAGATACTGCGCTTCGACTTAACCCAGGTACCCATTTTTACTCCTCCTTTTTTTATTAATCGGATTATTAAAGGCTATTACCTCACTATATCCGACTTACTACATCTATTATCAAACAAGCCTTCTGGCCCGATTTAACCATTAACTTGTTTTAAAAAAGAAAATTTCTAATGCTTACTCTATCCAGGAGGTTATCGGTTCAAACCTCATATTATCAATATTAGCCTTATAAATCTTGACTTTTGTCCCGCCTTTATGTTTTTTCGGACCAAAACTAATCGGAGGCATGAGACCCTTAAAATTAAACTCCTTTATCGACTCCAGGGTATCTCTAAAAGTATCCCTGGTTACACTTTCTCCGGCTAACCGTAAGACTTCAGCGTACAACATAGCCACGGCCCAACCCTGTATATAAGTCTCAGACCATTCCCGAACTTTAGGCCGATATTCGGCTGCAAACGCCTTTATCTCATCCATTCCCGGAACAGACTCATACCAACGCACAAAAGGCGAAGAAACAATAAACTCCACGCTCTTCAAAGACTCTTTGGCCTTAGTCAAAACAACCTCGTTTCCCGAATAAAATGTCCCCATTACTGTAGCCTTTAACCCCGTATCCGCGCAGCTATTTATAATAGCCACGGTCGCAGGTCCAGTTTCCTGAATAATGATATAATCCGGCTCTTTAGATATTAAAGCGCGCATCTCATAATCGGCGTTAGTTGCTATTAATTCCACAATTTGACTGCCTACCAATTCCATACCTAATTGTTCAACCATTTCTTGCGCCCTTTTAATCGGCGACTTGCCAAAAGGCGTGGAATTGTAAACAAAGGCTACCCTTACCCGCCGGCCTGGAACTTTAGGGTGTTTTGCGGCGTATTTCAATAGAGCATAGAACTGGTCTTCATAAGAAGCAGATAGAATAAATACAAAGGGTTGAATGGGATCAACCAAACTCTCGGCCATTGATCCGGGAAGATAAGTTATGTGGTCCCTATTCACTCGTACAGATAGAGCGACAGATTCTCCTGTCCCCCATCCTATGAGAGATATAATTCCCGCATCCCTAAGGTCATTATAAAGCGTCATCGCCAAATTCACATCATATACATTATCCCGAATTATCAAATTTACCTTCTTGCCATTAATCCCGCCTTTTTGATTTATAAAGTTAAAATAATCCTCCAGACCATTGGCAAAGGGGCCTCCAGCATCAGAGGTCTTTCCGGAACAATCAATGATCGCGCCTATAGATACAGTATCGGCGGCATAAGCAAAAGAAACAAGAAAAATAACAGCAAATAACAAAATAAGCGCCGTCTTAAATTGTTTCATCATAATCTTAAACTTCTTAAAGTGTCTCATTATTTTCCTGGAGACCGAACTGTAATTTTGGCGCTTAATTCTTCAAGCTGCTTTCTCAGCGCCACAATCTCAAGTTCCAATCTCTGCCCTGCTATAATTAACCCCTGATTAGAACTCATAATCATAGGCATATGTTCATTAAAAGTATTTAAACTTTCCCCCATATGGTTTATTTCCACTGATATTAACACTAAAAAAATGGCTATTATGGTCAAGACAAACGAAAGATATTTCATTTTAACTATTTCTGAATTATTTTAACCGTAGTGCGCACTCCGTCCTTCCATGGCCAGAGCATGGCAAAAATCAGCGCATCCTGTTCGCCAGATAAATAAAGGCTCTGCCCCGGGCCAAGCCCGCCAAAACCATTAACCAACTCCTGCGCCGAATAAGAAAGGCGGTTCTTGGAAGGAAAGGCAGGCGCGCCGAAAAATTGCTTTAATTTATCTGTAAGCTTATTTAATTCTTCCTTAACGATCACGGCCTCAAAAAAATTATCGCAGTCTGTGCGCAGGCTGTTAAAATTAATCTTTTTTATTTCCTGGGTTATCTTTTGAAACTCCATAGCCTATCTCCTTCTTATTACTGGCTTTCAAAATAGTCAGTTGTATTTAAATCCGTAAACCTGAATAAAACCGGGCTGCATGTGCCCCGATTTATTATATTTATCTCACACTTTAATACCGCCCCCTCCCTTATCCCATATTTAACCAGGTATTTTTCTCCCGGATACCAGGAATTGGCAAGTAAAAAAAGATACCTCTTATTAGGAATATCTTCCTTTTGTAATTTAGGGCCGGCAATATTAAGGGGCTCCAGAGGAATAAAT
>JAHKBC010000315.1 GCA_018825725.1 Candidatus Omnitrophota bacterium | reverse complement strand
TTTTTGCTTCGGGCAATTCGGTATAACAAGAGAAGAAGTCATAAGAATGGTTGAAGTTATGCGCCGGTATAGCACTTTTGAGTCAGCTCGCCTAGGCTTATATGACGCCGGTTTTAATTGGATAAAAGAGGGAAATAAATATCACGATATTTATAAAGATTATCGCAATATTATATCCCCCCAGACCAAATTTGAAACCTTAAAACCCTATATTTATCCCCAAGAAGTAACTAAGGATTCAGTTATTATTGATATAGGTTGTGGTAAGCATGCTATAGCGTTAAAGTTAATTCAGGATATGCGCGAACAAGACATAGATTGGAAATTCATCCCAAGGTTTATCGGAGTAGATTTTACGCCAAAGGATAAAGTTCTTAGGGATGGAAAAGGCAAACTTGAATATATTCAGATGGATAAACAAAATTCGAATAAAGTTCCCGTTCCAGGTGAAGGGATAGCAGATAGAATCTGGATAATTTCTTCGTTACATCATATGTACAAAGAGGTAATTTTGTCAATTCTAGGAGAAGCGTATCGTTTGCTTAAATCTACGGGTGAGTTGATTGTTTTTGAGGACGTTGTCTTAGAGACACAGAAGCCCAAGGTTAGTAGAGAAGGTTTAGCTTGGAGAAAAGTGAAAAAACTATCCGAAGAAGAACGCAGGATTGCTTTTACTATTTTTGATTGGCATGCTAATTGCGTAGTCGCAGGAGATATATATGTTCCTATGCCAGGCAGTTACTTTTCAGAATCTGAATGGTTAAGGGTTTTTTCTCAGGCAGGATTTAGCGTAGAGCGTAAATATTTTATCGGTGTTTACAAAAAGAAATTCAGCAATTTGCCGCATTCCGTATTTGTATTAAAGAAAAGTAATCTATCAAATAATGAAGGAAAAATAGTGGCCTTCAGCTCTCCGGTGGAGGCGAAAGATGGGAATATTGCTAGCTTTAGGATTAGTTCTATTCCGGAGGTAATTGAAGATTTAAAGCAAGGCAGGATGATTATTCTTGTGGACGATGAGAACCGAGAAAACGAAGGCGACTTAATGATAGCTGCCCAGAAGGTTACTCCGCAGGCAATCGCCTTTATGGCCAAAGAAGCAAGCGGGCTTATCTGTGTGCCTATGGAGGGCAGTAGGCTGGATGAGTTGAAGCTTGGGCTGATGCTTAAAGAGAGCAGTGATAAACATGGAACTTGGTTTACAGTTTCCGTTGATGCCATAGAAAAGACTACTACCGGTATCTCTGCCTTTGACCGCGCTAAGACAGTCAAGGTTTTAATCGACAGCAAAACTAAGCCCGGAGACTTAACCCGCCCCGGCCATATGTTCCCGTTGCAGGCAAGAGAAGGAGGAGTGCTGGAAAGAGCCGGACATACAGAGGCCTCGGTTACTTTAGCAAAATTGGCCGGTCTTTATCCGGCAGCAGTAATCTGTGAAGTTATGAACGAAGATGGGACTATGGCGCGTCTGCCGCAATTGGCGGAGTTTGCTAAGAGGCACAATCTAAAAATTGCCACTATTGCTGATTTGATTATATATATATCCAGCGCCACTTCCAGCTCGCCGGTGGCCAGAGATATAATTAAACCGTACCCTGCTTCCAGTAGCCCGCTAAATCAAGCTAATCCGTTTGTACCTTTAGCCGTTAAAAGGAGCTATGAAAATGAGCTCCCTTATCAAACCCATATCAGGGCTGTTTTAGCCAGTGACACTAAATATAGCCTCAAACTTGAGAAAGGAAAATATAAGGTTAATCAAGAGGGTATTCTCCAGGATGCTTTTGATAAAGCAGCTATTTCAGCCAGGGCTCCTCCGGAAATTTTAATAGTTATTTCCAAGAGTCCTTCTAACAAAAGAGAGCTTCTGACTGTTTGGGGTATTAATCATAAGAATAGCTTTCAAGACAACCTTCCAGAATTAACCCTATTTATCCATTCATATTTCTTCCATGACGATTTTGACTCTGAACAAAGAGCCAATTTTATCTCCCAGGTTTTAAAGGAAATTACAGAAAAGTTTGATACAGCCAGCAGCTCAATAGATAGATGTTTCGGTTCGCCGATAGAGGCAGTGGCAATGTATGAAATGGTTAAGATTCGCGATTTGACAGGCCCTTTAAGCAATGCCCCTGGCAGACGAGGAGATAGAGTCAATGTTCTTGCCATGCGCGATGAGATTTATCAGGGATTAAAAGAAGATGATACTGATGATAGGAAATTTGCCAAAGCAGCCGACTTGCTGGGTTTTATTTTGCGCCAGGTCGATCCCCAGCACAAATATACCTTTGAGACCGATAGAGTGCATCCTTTTGCAGTGCTATATTATATCCGCAAGTTTTATCCATCTGCCGATATTAGCTTACTATTAGCAGGTTTATTCCATGATATTGAACGTTTCTTTGTTGAGTTAAAAGCAAATAAATTAAAGGACGCAATGCTTGACGAGGAAATCCGCAAGAAGGTTATTCATGCCTTAAATAGCAGGCGCATTGCCGAAGTTTTATTTCAAGGCTTAAAATTTAAGGATTGGCAGCTTAAGAAAATATTATTTTTGATTGAACATCATGAAGCCGGCTTAGATGCTGTGAGTGTATCCGGGATAACTTTAAGAGGCG
>JAHKBC010000314.1 GCA_018825725.1 Candidatus Omnitrophota bacterium | reverse complement strand
CACTTGCTGCTGAATCTTATCCCATCTGAGAACGTCTTTTTCACTAAGATTGAAGGGGTCAATTGTCTCATACTTTCTTATATTCATTAAGTGTTGCTCTAAATAAGATAAGCCATCACCTTTACTGCCATACTCATGTAAATCCAAATATTCTAAGAGTTTTTTGAAATAATCGTATAAATTTTGCGGATTGGGTGTTTCCATCGGCTCTAGAATCTCAAGATATACCCTAACCATGCTCTCGGTTCCGGATGGCCTAATTAATGCTCTGGCCTTCAATTTTCCTCCCTTATCAAAGATGCTTATACTTGGCCCTTCTTGGTCAACTCTGCCGGTATGAAATACCTCTATAGATTCCCCATCTTTAAACATAAATCTTTTAGCCCTTGGTTTTATGTGCTCCCAACTATCACCTTCACCGACTAAAAGACTGACTTCATCCATACTATATTCCGTAATCTTGGATACGTCCTCGGGAGTTTTATCAAAAAGGCGACATAAAGTTGCAATATTTTCTGACTTATCTAGGTTTCCCTCAACATTATCAATGGCACGAAACTTCTTTATTACTGTCTGTTTTATACTGTCAGCGGATGCTTTATCATCTTGCTTTTTACTTTCTGCTATAACTTTATTGGGAACATAAGCGTCTATTCTTTCTGAATAGAATAAACCGCCCAACTTATCAGACATCTCAATATACAAATCAAGCATATTTCTCTTCTCTGTATAAAGCCTTGAAGCCATAGTATATAAAGCTAATGCCAATACGCAAGTGTCTTTATCGCGATGCACAGTTGAACTCCGGCTATCACGGTCAAAGGGAGAAATAATAGCTCCACCACTTTCCTCCTCCAAGAGTATCGGAAGAGCTGCAGGATCAGTATTATCTAAACTTTGAGCTTCATATCCTAGATTTTTGAAGCCTACTGTAGTAAGGATGGCTTTACCGCCTAAGGATTTAATCATTTCTTTACCTATTAGCGAAGTAGGTATAGATGTAAGCAGGTACAACTTATCTGCAGGAATACCTCTGGCGATAGCTTGTTTTGCTCGATCATAACCGATTAAAGTAAATATCTGCTGAGGAGTAAACCTAACTACATTAACATTTTCCCCCTTAAAATCCATCTTGCTAACAAACAAACCATATTTCTTTGCCTTTGCTACGTCTTCATCAGGAATTATAACTGCTGTTCCTGTTCGATCAGCATCCATATCAGCAGTAGCACTGATAAGTACCTCGGGATTGTTGGCGAGCTTTTCCAAAACCCCTGAATATTCTAATGTCTCTGGCCTAGAAGGATCCGGATATTCAATACCACCAATTCTAGGATCGGTCTGAGCATTCATGATTATAATTTTACCGCGCCAGTTATAATCACCAAATAAACGATTAAGATAGTATTCCATTGTTGATCCACCCACGCCAAAAAGTCCATCAAATATAAATTTGGCACCGCCATCCATAGCTTGCTTCATTATTGCAATCAAGTCAGGAGTAAAAACTCTGGAAATATATCTTTCGTAATATTCTTTCTTGGCGTCGATAAAATTTATTTTCGACTCATCGTAAACTCCTACCTTTATAATTCCTTGGCCTTGACCGTTATTATTAAGTATTTCCATCTCCATGGCGATTTTTGCGCTTATATCATCGGTATCTACTCCACCATAATAAGTTGAAGATTTGACGCCATTTTGGTTAGGAGGATTATGACTAGAGGTAATTTCGATCCCTGATGCTAATCTATACAAATACGCCATATAAGAAGTTAAAGGCGTTGCTGTGTAGGTATCTAAATCAGTATCTCGATAAACTATTAAGCCATTACCCATCATTACCCGGGTAATGAGCTGAGCAAATTCTTTGGAAAAATAACGCGGGTCAAATCCAACAAAAGCTCCTTTCCTTACATCCTTCAATGTAATTTTATTAATATAATTTGAATAAGCCTGAGCCATAAGTAGTACTACTGCAGCATTCAATTCTGGTCCACCATGAATATCTCCTTCATCTTCTGAAGCGCTACTGGGAATAACAATTGATCCGCGCGTTCCTGCTGTAGATTGTTTCAATCGATCAATAACCCATTTAATATTTGAACCGTATGTTTTCATTAAATCAGCTACCGGTATTTCAAATGCCTGGCTTGGTTGAGCAAGCACCTGTTTTGTCATCGCATCTACCGGACTGGCGGCTGATT
>JAHKBC010000313.1 GCA_018825725.1 Candidatus Omnitrophota bacterium | reverse complement strand
TTCCATCAAAGCCTCAATTGCTTTGATGGTGATATTTACCCCGGTAAAATCCAGGTCTTCCGAAAACCGCGGGCTTTGCCATATGATACGTAATGCCGTGCCTCCTTTAAAAAGCAGGCTGTCAGAACCATGCTCCTGATAAAGCCGGGAAAGAAATAACTGCTGAAAATATTCCCGCACGACATTATCTATTGTTGTTTGCCACGCTTGAGCTAACTTTTGAACTTGTCTTTTTTCAATCATATGATTTCCTTAACCAGTTTTATCAGGCTCTTTCTGCCAAAAAGCTTTGCGTATTGCAATACTGCTTTTTTTCTTAGCTTGAGGACATTAAGGCGTTCATTGAGAGTTTTTCGCTTAAGACTAACAAAATAAAGGTAATCTACAAGGGCCTTTTCCGGCTCTGCCATAAGAACAGTCATAGCCCCCATTTTCTCTGCTCTGTAGCCGCGGTAAACCTGTTTTTTAATGTGCGAGTAGGTAAAAGACTTATTATTGACAATAAACTCGCGGGTAATTCGTGTTGTCGCTGATGTTATTGTATAAACGGATTCGGGAATGATGCCGTAGCGGGAAAGCGCGTATTCAAAAGAAATGTAACTGGGCGGATATAACCGGTTGGCAACAGCCTCTTCTTGGGGCGGCTCCGCACGCAGCATGTAAAGGCCGTTTCTTACTTTAAGAAACATGTCATCGCAGTGGCCTTTGATAAACTCCTGGGTTGCACGCAAAGACACACCAAAGACGCGTTGGAAGTCCGAAGGAGAAAACAACCGGACTCCTTTTGTCTGAAGGGCCTGCAGAACATATATTGCTTTAAGTTTTCGCTTCATATAACGCTAAATGTTAAATGTATATCTAAAGAAATTATACCCTATTCTTTAGATTATGCAAGTTTTATTTTGTAACAGACCAAATTAAAGCAGCTATCCAACCAAGGAATGTCCAGCCCAAGGTAAGATTTAATAAAAATATCGCCGGGTAGTTTTTATTCCGCCGTAGAAAGGAAATTAATGAAGGCAGTAGATACAAACCGAACATAAGAATTAGCAATCCTATTTCTGATAGACTAAGATTTTGCATTTGCATATTTTAAGCTTCCTTTTAAAAAACTGATTATGTGTACAAGCCCGGCTGCCCCAAAGAAGACTACCGAACCACCAATAGCAATCACCAAAAATAACCTACCTTCCTTCTGAATAAAGCCGTGCCAAAAACTCCAGAGAATTACCTGCCAGCCATTATTACTCATGACCAGATTCGAATCGTGATAGCCAATCCTCCCAAGCCAATAAGCAAATACCCAATACAAATAATACATCCATAGCCAAATGCTCCTTATGCTTAAAGCGATAAACAAAACCAATAACCCTATTAAACCCAAGATGTCATAGGGAACCATATCATCGTTAAAAATATTTCCCATTGCCCTGGATAAAAATACTGTATCAGAATACAGCCAAGGATATTTCTCTTCCAGCCTTGCAAGAAAAAGATAAGGCTTTAACTTTTCCGTGTCCTTAGTTCTGCCGGTTGCTTTAAGATAATCATTAAGCTGACTTAACGACATGCTTCCCAATCTACGCTTAGGATTCTTAAGCTCATGGGCTATGGCGCGGGAATAGCTTCCGGTTAGAGCAAATGGCTTCTTAAAGCTAAAGTCGGCAACAGAAGGCGTAAAATCGAAATTCCAAGTTCCCGGGACCTCAAAATAGCCGGTTATATTAAAATAGGTTGAGTCCTGATCAGATTTGGCCACCTCTCCTGGCGGCGCAACCATAACCAGCGCATTGCTGCCAGAGATATCTTCAAACGAAGAGCCTAAAAGCCGAGTTTTCATTACCACAGGAATATCCGGATAGGGTCCCAAAATGACACCCTTTCTGCCAAATCTTAGACCGGCATACCAGCCAAAACCAATATAGATAAGCGGAATAAGCAGCGCTATCCTTAGAAACAGTTTTTTAAAACTGAATTGCTTGCCCATTTCTTTTCTCCCTCAATAGATTAAAAGCTTCTTCTAAACTCCTTACTCCATTTTGATAAAAACACAATCCCTGGTTAAACATCTCCCGATCTGCCAAAACAAAGGCCCTTGAACAAAATTCAGGGGCAAGACGAAACAGCCTCTTTTTGATACCTTCATAAGCAAACTTATTTTCAACTATCATTAAAACGCCGTAATACTTGGACTTTTTGTCAATATCATAACGGTAGAAGTTAATCATCCTTTTCAACTCGGAAAGCTTCTTACATTGAGTTTCGATTTCCAAAGCAATGTCTATCCCACACTGAAGCACAATATAGCTGTCAGGCACAAAATCCCTTCTGTGCTGGCCTATTCTTAAGATCCACGCGCAGGCCCATTCTTTAATTACCAGGTGCCTTGTAAGCTGAAAATAGGCCTCTACTATCATATTATGCTGGATATACGTGATGACTCCAAGAGAGCTTTTCTCAAAGCGGTAGTCGTTGGCTAAGCATTCTTCTTCATAAATAAAATCCGTGCCTTTCTTAGCCAGGTAATAGATTTTGGTTTTATACAGGGATGCGTGGCAAACTTTGAGGTAGCCTTTTCTTAAAGAATAAGCAATAAGCCTGCGGGTATATGTCATATTTATTATCGTTTGAATAAACATATCCATCTGTTTTCCAGTGGCATACCTGAAAGTAAATATGAACCTTAGTAACAACTTAATCCTACGCTCTTGCTCTTGTTTAGAAACCCTGCCTTTTCTCATATTCTTTAGGCTTTAGCCTCCCTTAGTGGTTTGAGTGATTTTTTTGTGCTTGACATGCGGTTGCCTTCGCAAGGCTTGTTGGAAGGATTGCGCGAAGGCTTACCGCAGGCAAATAGCTTTAAGTGCTTGGGGAGAAAAAACATCTTTAATAAAACTAAGCTTAAATTAATGCTCATAAGTAAATATAAAGAGTGCACAGTCAAGTAACCATTATTTT
>JAHKBC010000312.1 GCA_018825725.1 Candidatus Omnitrophota bacterium | reverse complement strand
TGTTTATTAAGATGATCGGTATATTGTTAAGGCGCCCCCTGGCTTTTAAAAGCAAAGCTTCAATTAATTCGTCCATAGTGCCGAATCCTCCCGGCAATACGATAATAACCTCGGCTGTTCTTAAAAATGCTATTTTACGGGTAAAAAAATAAGAAAAATATAAGGCACGGTCGGCGTAGGGATTGGGAAACTGTTCAGTCGATATTGTAATATTGAGGCCATAAGATTTAATTCCAGATATTCTGGCCCCCTTGTTTGCCGCTTCCATCAACCCCGGACCGGAACCGGTAATTATAGCTTGAATTTTTTTGTCCTTACATGCCTTACCCACCAGACGGGACAACTCCACTACCCAATTATATAGATCTTCCTTGGGGCCGATACGAGCTGAACCAAAGAAGATAACCGAGCGTTTAATGTCTTTTAGGAATTGTTTGGAATTACGCCTCTCTAAGGCATAGGTCTGGAATAAACGCGTTAATATATTTGCCAGGCCTCTTTTTTCTTTTACCGGAGAACTGCCCAATCCAGGGACGGGTCTGCCCCTGTTTTCCGCAGAAAAAACTTCTGGAGTAAATGTAGCTACGGGTGAGCTCGCCCCATAGAGCTTATTTATTTGGGAAAAAGGGGTTAAATTGTTACCATTACCTCTCATATACCTCAAAGCGGTTTCGGCTATCATAACGATATTGCGGTAAATATCTTGGCGATTCCCGATAGCCAAAACTATGCATTTTTTATCATTAGTTAATATGTAAATTACCCGGTAATTCTTTTGTTTGAAGCGATAAAGCGTAACCTCCTTGTATTTGTCTGGAAACGGATCTTTAGACAAAGAAAGATGCGCCGCAGCGTTTCTTATTTTCTTTAACGGAGCTAGTATTCGGAGAAATTGGCCTCTATCAGAAAACCAAAACCTGTTGATCCAACCCACAACATCTTCTGTGAGATATACATCATAGGTAACATTATGTTGAGCGCTTTTCGTATTTCTTGTTTCTACTTCCTCTTCAACTACGCCATTGCCTTGTTTAAAAGAAACTTCCTGTTCTGGACGAACATACTCTATGTCGATCTTACCCTCAGTACGCTGGGCGCCCTGGTTGGCTATTTGATTAAGTTCGAGAACACCTTGTCTTTTAAGGCCTTTTAATAATAATACTGCTTTAGTAAAATTATTATGCGCTTTTATAATCTTGCCTTTGTTTTCCTGTAAGGATGCCAACCGAATTAGTTCTCCGGCCTCCTGAAACTTTCCAGCCAATAAAACCGCAGCATCATGCTCTTTTTCTAATATTTCCAGGCGATTAGCCAGACGGGTTCCGGAAGGCAAGCCGCCCAATTCTTGAGCTATTTGATTAAATAATGCCTTTGCCCTGGCAATATCATTATTAGCCTGAGACTGACAAGCCTTCTTAAATTTAGTAGTAATTTTCTCTACTCTCAAAATTTCCTGAGAATCGGGCGCGAGAACCCTGGCAATAATAATATGTTCCCGGGATGTCTTTTCATTAACTTCTTGAAGTTCAGATATAGCTGCCTTTTTTAGATCTTCAGCCAGAATACCGGCATACCCAGGTTCATTCTCTTTTATAAACTTTGCTGCTAACATCCGCTCCCTGCAGGAATACTTGCTATCTGCAGCCAGGCTTCCTAAAACATCCCTTACGCTTGTTTCTTCTTTGCAAGGCGCATAGCACCATGCCAAATCTTGGATACCCGGCTCTTTAAAAGCTGCATTAAACATTACCTTTGCCAAACGTGGGCGTTTTTCAATGGTTAAAACCATAGCCAAATGAAAGTACAAAATAGCGAGATAATCTCCAGGGATAAACTTTTGCTCTCTTAGAGATAAAACAAAATATTTCTTGGCTAAACGCAGATTCTTGCTCAGGAAGAAAATTATACCCTTTTGTAAATAAATAAAACCAAGGGTCGAATGGCTTTTTTTGTTGTCCGGGCACAGACTCAAGGCTTCCAAGACAACCTTCTCAGCTTTTTCTTCTTTGTTCTGCTTTAAATAAATTAAGGCCATATCTATATACGGCCTGGCAAAACTATCTTTTCCTTTTTGAG
>JAHKBC010000311.1 GCA_018825725.1 Candidatus Omnitrophota bacterium | reverse complement strand
GAACTATATTAAGAAAAGGGGTAGAAAATGACGACTAATTTATCTCTTAATATTCTGGATTTAGGCTGGCTTTCCAAAATCATGGGCGCGCATTTGAGTATGGAGAACCTTATGCAGGAAATAAGCATTTTCTTAAGGAGTCGGCTCCACGCGCGCAGGTCCAAGGTATTCCTATGGGATGATAAAAAAAAGACATTTGTAAAAGACCAGAATAAAAAGAATATTAACCTTGTTGTTAATAGAAAAATGTTACTTAATAGCCTCCAGGCTAATGAGCCGGTTATTACCAAGACCAATATTTTTATTCCTCTTAAGGCCAGAGGCAAATCTTTGGGAGTAGTAGTCTTGGATTCATTCACTTTTTCTATAGATTCTACCCGATATACTGAAGAAATAACCTTTTTAACCAAAATAGTGGAGATGCTTCTTACAAACGCTAATTTCTTTATTGAATACGAAAGAATTAATAAAGATTTATTTAAATTCAATGTCTTAAACCGCGCCCTTAATCCCCGATTAGACGAAGAGGGGATTGCGAAGATCCTCAAGGATGGGGTTAAAGGCATGATAAATTTTGATCTATTTGGCCTACTTTTGCTGGGTAAGTCTAATCCGCGTTTATATATTGCCGTTGATAAACCGGTAACCAAAGGGAATATAAATATTTTAAAAGTTAATTTAACGGAATTTATTTCTAACCTTACCCAGAGAAAGATATCTTGTAAGGAGTTAATTGAGAAAAGCGAAATACCTAAAGGGAATCCTGTAAAGATGCGGGTAAGTTCTTTTTTGAACGCGCCGCTTATAACTAAAGATAAAATTATCGGAGCGATGCTATTGGCTAACTATAGCAAGGAAAGCTTTACCTATCGCGACCAGCAAAGCATCTCTCTTTTGGCTTCTCAGGCGGCTATCGCCCTGGAAAATGAAATGCTTTACGGGGACCTGCAACGTACTTACTTTAGCATCGTCAAAGCCCTGACCTCAGCCATTGAAGTAAAAGACCCTTATACTCAGGGTCATTCTGTATTAGTTTCTTGTTATGCAGAGGCCATTGCCAAAGAGATGGGTTTATCTGTTTCCATGGTTGAATCTGTTAAGATCGCCGGGCTTTTACATGACCTGGGCAAGATTGGCGTTCCGGAAGAAATTCTCTTGAAGATGCAGAAATTGACCTCTGCTGAATACGAGGTCATTAAAGCCCATCCGGATATTGCTATTAAGATTTTAAAATCCGTTGAGTTTCCGCATTTTACCCAAGAGATAAGAAATTTGGAGATGATCCCTGAGTTAACACTTAACCTCTTTGAACCGGCAGATCTGTCAGCTGAGGTAAAGCTAATGATTTATCACCACCATGAAAAATATGCAGGCGGCGGTTATCCTAAAGGCCTAAAAAATGATAAGATACCTTTGGGTGCGCGAATCTTGGCAGTAGCAGATACCTTTGAGGCTTTGACCGCCAGCAGGCCTTATCGAAAGGCATTCTCTGTTCAGGAAGCCAAAAAGATACTGATTAAAGCCAGCGGCGGACAACTTGATCCGAAGATGGTCAAGGCCTTCCTTAATGTATTAAAGAAAAAAAGCTTAAGAGTGTTAAGGGCTCAGGTAGGGTTATAATCTCTTCAGTTTTATATTTTTATTATGGCAGGGAATATTTCGATAGTTCTAAAAATAATTCAAAAACAGGTCAAGCCTTTCGTAACGCCTTCAGTTACTCTCTTTTCCCGCAAAAGTAACCACTATCTAGTTCTGGTATCCTGTATTTTGTCTTTACGCACCAAAGATAAAACTACTATTGAAGCCAGTAAAAGGTTATTCAATCTTGCCGATAATCCGAAAAAGATGGTAAAATTATCCCAGGCGAAACTAGAGAAGATAATTTATCCAGTAGGTTTTTACCGTAATAAAGCCAGAGTACTTAAAGAGATAAGCCTAAGGATCATGCGGGATTTCACTGGTAGGGTGCCTAATAATTTAGATGATTTATTAAGTTTTAAAGGAGTGGGCAGAAAAACTGCAAACCTGGTTTTAGGTTTGGGTTTTGGCATTCCGGCAATATGCGTGGATACGCATGTGCACAGGATTTCAAACCGCCTGGGATGGGTAAGGTCAAAAAATCCTTTTGATACCGAGCTAGCCCTGGAAAAGATTATACCCAGAAGATGCTGGATAGAATCGAATACAATTCTAGTGGGTTTCGGACAGAATATCTGCTTGCCTATTTCTCCATTATGCAGCAATTGTCATGTAAGAAGATTATGTAAAAGGGTGGGGGTTAAAATTTGCAGATAGTAACCAAGACAATTAAAATAAGCACTAAAGGTAATCCTGATTTGATCAATATCACTGACGAGGTAGTTGATATTTTGAATACCTCTAAGCTTAAAAAGGGAAGTCTAACCGTTTTTGTCGTTGGCTCAACTGCAGCCATAACTACTTTTGAATATGAACCGGGATTGAGGCGCGATGTGCAGGATTTCTTTGAGAAACTAATTCCCTCCAATAAGAACTATCATCATGATGCTACATGGGGAGATGCCAATGGTTTTAGCCACTTAAGGGCCAGTCTTCAAGGGCCATCTTTAGCAGTTCCCTTTGATAACGGAAAAATTCTTTTAGGAACCTGGCAGCAGATAGTTTTAGCGGAGTTTGATAATCGATCGCGTGAACGCGAAGTGGTAGTGCAGGTAATCGGGGAGTAGAGTGAAGTTTCTAAGGTTGTGGTTGCCGGTTTTTTTCTGGTGCTGGCTTATATTTTATTTTTCCAGCATTCCTAATCTCAAAACCCAATGGGGGGCATGGGATCTGATTTTGAGAAAGGCTGCGCATATATCCGAATACCTTATTCTTACCTGGCTTTTATACCGGGGAGTAAGGGGTAGTTTTAGACTTACTAATTTTTATCTTTATTTTTGGCCAAGCCTTCTGGCGCTATTATACGCTGTTTCGGATGAGCTGCATCAGGCCTTTGTCCCCGGCCGTGGCCCTAGTTTACGCGATATTTTAATTGATTCCATAGGAATAGCTTTTTTTGTAATTTTGAAATTTCAAGAAATTTCTCAGGCCAAAGAGAAACTATCTTCTAAATCTTATTGCCCATAAGAAACGGTTATGCTATTATAAATAAAAAAGGATAATATATTAATGCAAAAGCGAATTTATTACCACGACACGGATTGCGGCGGAGTGGTTTATTACGCCAATTATCTCAAATTTCTCGAAGAGGCCAGGACCGAGTTTATGGAAGACCGAGGCATCCTGATGAAGAATTTGATAGATAGGGGTGAGTTCTTTGTGGTTGCCCGTCAGGAAGTAGATTATAAAGCCCCTGCCCATTATGCGGATACTTTAACCGTAGATACTATTGTTTCGGAATCTTCAGCGGTCAAGGTCATCTTCTCGCATGAGATTAGAAATCAGCATGGCCGAATTTGTGTAGTAGCTAAGACTACCCTGGTTTATGTAGATAAAAATCTTAAGCCTAAGATTATGCCTGAGCATGTCAGGAAAGGTTTGATTTCAAAATGATACTTAACCGTCAGGAAATTTCTGCGCTTATCAAAGAGAAAGAAATGGTTGCTGGATTTATAAATTTAGCCACTCAGTTAACCTCTAACGGCCTGGATTTAACCGTAGCCAAAGTTTATGCTTTTTCCGGCGCAGGGGCATTAGACTTTTCGAATAAAGAAAGAAAGCTTCCCCGCTATAAAGAGATATTGCCTAAGAAGAAAGATAAAACAGATAAATTCGGCTGGTGGAGCCTGAAAAAAGGCGCCTATAAAATTATAGCCAACGAGGTTGTCGCTATTCCGGATGATTTGATAGCCATGGCTTTTACCCGCAGCTCATTATTGCGTATGGGAGTCTTTACTCAAACCGCGGTCTGGGATGCGGGTTTTTGCGGTAGAAGCGAATTTATTCTGGTAGTGGAAAACCCCCGAGGTTTAAAAATCAAGCAGAATGCCAGGATCATACAACTATTATTTTGCCGCATAAATAAAACCGATAAAGCTTATGCCGGAATCTATCAAACTAAGGTCTAAAGTTTCTTTTAAGTTAATAGCTGTTCTATTGTTTTTTTGCGTATTGCCCGAGGCCTATGCCGATACCTTATACCTTAAGAATGGCAGGGTTATTGAAGGGATAATTAAATATGAAACTGGTGATTCTCTTAAACTGGATATAGGTATTGGAGTTGTGGGGTTTAAAAAGAGCCAGATAGAAAAGATCTCGCGCTCTAACCCGGAAGAAAAAGAAGGCCTGCTTAAGAAGATGGAAAATGAGCAGCAGAAACAGGAGAAATTACGCCAGGAGTCCAGCGATAGAATTGATGCTCTGAATACAACAGAGTTAAGCCAGCCTGGCCAGGTAAAGGCTATCCGCGAGGGAAACCATCTTTTTGTTGAGGCGATATTAGATAAGAAGACTAAGGCCAAACTGATGGTGGATACCGGCGCCAGCGCTATTTTACTTACCCGGTCAATGGGCGAGAAATTAGGCGTGGATTTGAATAAAAAGAATAAAAAGAACCTGATGAAGGTTCAAGTGGCAGATGGCCGGGAAGTTGAGTGCCGCTATTTCAAGCTCGATACAGTCAAAATTGGTCCGTATGAAGTAGGAGGAGTTGATTCCATGGTTCTTTTTGATAACATTAAGGATTCTACCTTTGCCGATGGACTTTTAGGAATGTCGTACTTAAAGAATTTTGTTTTTCGTATTGACCAGGAAAACGGACAATTGATATTGCAGAGACGAAGATGATCTCTTATACCGAATACCTATGGTTTAATACCAGGGATAAACAGGAATTTGTTAATGTGACTCCCCGGGTGGAAGAAGCGCTTAAAAAAAGCGGTATTAAAGAAGGCCTGTGTTTAGTGAATGCTATGCATATTACCTCCAGTATCTTTATTAATGATGATGAAGAAGGACTGCATCAGGATTTTGGCGAGTGGGTAGAAAGGTTAGCTCCTTATAATAAGGCAAAATACAGGCATAACCTTACCGGAGAGGACAATGCTGACGCCCACCTAAAAAGGACTATCATGGGCAGGGAAGTCGTAGTTGCTATAACTAAAGGTAAGTTAGATTTTGGCCCCTGGGAGCAGATTTTCTACGGTGAGTTTGACGGCCAGCGCAAGAAGCGCGTGTTAGTCAAGATAATCGGCGAATAATTTAATGCGACCTGGCAGTTTTCTCACCCATATTGTTTTTTGAAAACTTATTCAGTTGTGGTTATCGAGGCATATTTTTCGCAGGAACGCAAAGCATTTCCCCAGCGCGGAAATGCTTTGCTCGGCATCGGCTTCCTCGCTCTCCCGCATCCGGGCGGTGGAATAAAAGAGTTTTTTTAATTGTGGAGCCGGCTGCGGGAACCGTGCCCGCTCGTCGCCTTTACGTCCTGCTCAAAACACGCCTCGCCACCCACAGATGGAGGTATTATACCTACAGACCAAGCAACTAAAATAGCCAACGCGTTTACAAAATATACTCAGACAGGAAATCGATGTTTAATTAAGAATTTCATGAAAGAGGAAATAGAATCTACTTTAGTTCAGTATCACTTAGATAAAGGTCGGGGGCATTATATAGCTATGGAGAGAAGGATAGTAGAATTAAGAGAAAAAGCGGATAAAAAAGAAAAATGGATAGATAGATTAATAGGTTTTGTTCTTGGGTTGCTGTCTGGATTAATCATTGCGTATTATACTTATAAACTGAATAATAGTGGATAGGCAATGGCTCTATTTTTAGCGGGGGGATTGGGCTTGGATTTTAGCGGGCTCGCTTAAATAAATGCTCTTTGACTGTTTTCGAGCGAATCACGATTTTAGCCAATGGAGCTTGAGCAATTTCGGGAATCCCAAGTACGCCGAAGGCGTAAATCTCGGGACGGCGATGCTGTTTGACGACTGAGGCAGAGGCCGAAGGAGGAGTTAAGCAGCCGCCGAAATGCGAAAAGAGCATTGGCATCCCCCCAAATAAAGCCTTTTTGTGGGGGAAAATCGTGCCTGAGCGAGAAAATAGGCAGAAGCATTAATCCTAAATATAAGGGAGAGACTTTGAAAATATATAATACAGAAATAAAAATAGTTCAAGGGGATATTACGGAGCTCAAGGTGGATGCGATTGTCAATGCCGCGAACAATGAATTGCTTATGGGCGGAGGGGTTGCCGGAGCAATCCGCAAAATTGGCGGCAAGGAGATTGAAGATGAGGCAGTAAGTAAAGGACCGATTGAAATTGGTCAAGCAATTGCTACTGGCGCAGGAAAATTAAAAGCTAAATACGTTATTCATGCTGCGACCATGGGCGTAGACTTTAAAACCAATGAGATCAAGGTAAGGAATTCCTGCAAGAATGCCCTTAGGGTCGCAGAGGAACTTAAGGTAAATTCAGTTGCTTTTCCGGCCCTTGGCTGCGGGGTCGGAGGTTTTTCGGTTTTAGCAGCAGCCAAGATCATGTCTCAGGAGGTATTAGGACATTTACGGGATGGCAAATCTATTTTTAAAGAGATTATTTTTTGTCTCTATAATAAGGATGATTTTGATATATTCCAAAAGCATGCTTTGGGTTATCTGGACTATGTTGTGAATAAATTAAAAGGCCCGTATCTGACTGTGGATGCGATTATTGAAGTTGATGACAGGGTAGTAGTTATCCAGCGCAAGAATCCTCCTTTTGGCTGGGCTTTACCCGGAGGATTTGTGGATTACGGTGAGAGCGTAGAAGAGGCAGTTATTAGAGAAATGAAAGAAGAGACAGATTTGGATTTGGAAGGTTTAAAGCAATTTCATACTTATTCTGCCTATGGCCGCGACCCCAGGTTCCATACCGTAGCCGTAGTCTTTACAGCTAAGGGCAAAGGAAAGCCGCAAGCCGGAGATGACGCCGGAGACTTGAAGTTGATCAAAGCTGAAGAGATTGATAAGCTAAATTTTGCCTTTGACCACAATAAGATTCTGGAGGATTATTTTAAGTCCAGATGAAGAAATTGGGGACGTTTCTATTTTTCTTTTGCTGTTTGGCTTTAATAAATATAAACCTCCCCATTATATTGGCTGAGGAGAACAAGGTTTGTTTTAAGGATACATGTATCCAGGTTGAGCTTGCCGATACTCCGGAGAAGAGGATGCAGGGATTAATGTTCAGGGAGAAGCTCCAGGATAATAAAGGCATGCTCTTTATATTTCATGATGACGGTTATCCGAGTATCTGGATGAAGAATATGAGGTTTGATTTAGATATAATCTGGATAGACAATAATAATATTATCGTAGATATAAAAAAGGATTTTACTGCTTGCAGAGGATTCTGCGAGGGGGTATCTCCAAAGGCTAAAGCCAGGTATGTTCTAGAAGTTAGTGCAGGTTTTAGCGATAAGTACGGGATTAAACAAGGGGATAAGATTAGTTTTTAGAACCAGCGAATCTATCCTTCACGCAACTGTCTTTCCGCATCAATAATATCCCGGTTAATAATTCGAACCGTTTCTTTAATTTTTTGTTTTAGTATATGTGAGCTTAAAGGGATATCATTAATTTCTCTTAAAATCTGCACACTCATACGAAAATAACGCACTACCTCTCCTTCATCCGTATCAGACAAGGGAAGTATTTTTGAAAAATGTGTTCCCCTTAACCAGGCCTCCATGGCTGATGACAGGTGAAAGTAGGGCATTTTGCTGAAAGGGTGTATCTTGTAATACTTTTCTTTCTGTTTAATTTCCGCGTATATCCGCTCGCAGACACTTCTTATTCTACGGCTATGTTTGGATAGGTTCAAGATATACTGATTTTTTCTTGGTTCAAATACAACTGCTACCGCAAGGCTCCCTAATTCAAATTCATCCATCTGTTCGAACAACCCTAAGGCGTGGAGTTCAGAGAGAATCAACTCATAACCATGCACACCTTTGGCAAATTTTCCTTTATCGGTAAGAGCGGAATTTTCGATATAACCCGAACTCTTCAGCAGATTTATTTTTGCCCCCATTAATTTCAAGGCATCTTTACGTTCATTTTTTCTGGCCTGGTAATAATGCAGGGATAGTGGATAGATATTAAATATGTCTTCATTGTATTTTTCGTAAAGGTTTAATATGGTTGCGTAAGAGCTGTTATACTGGCTTTTGACCTCTTCTGGCTCGCTATAGATAACTCTTTTAGTCTCCTCGAAATTTGTCCGGCGCAGGTTGATTCGGCAATAAACAAAACCTTCTTTGTCTATGCCGCGCCTGCCGGCTCTACCGGCCATCTGATAGAAATCCCGGGTTTTTAATGAACGGATATAATGCCCGTAATATTTTCTTAGGCCGTCGAATATCACCGAGCGGCTGGGCATATTAATGCCTAAGGCAAAGGTTTCGGTGGTAAATATAACTTTGATCAGCCGGCTGGTAAAGAGTCTTTCGATTACTTCTTTTAAGGTCGGTAGCATTCCGGCGTGATGAAAGGCTACGCCTTTTTTAATAAGAGGGAGTATTTCAATGGCGCTATTTTCATTTTTCAGGTCAAAGCGCTGGACAAGAGATTCATAGAGAGCGACTATGGTTTCTTGTTCCGTTTTATTCAGGAAGTTATATGAGTAGAGTTCCCAAGCCAGGTCTTCTGCCCGGCGCCTCCCGAAGACAAAATATATTGCCGGTAAGGCTTCTTTTTCGTTTAAGTAGTCGATAAGAGTAGTCAGTTTGTTTGGCCTCAGGGAACGCGCCCTGGCAAGCGATTCTAATCTGTCGAGTATCTGGTTCTGGCAGTTGAAATAGAAATGCAGCGGTACCGGCCTCTTATCCTCCATAACGATTTTAACCGGTGATTTATGAATGGATTCGATCCAGCGGGCAAGCTGTTCTATGTTGGGAATAGTTGCGGAGAGCCCTAATATTCGCATATGTTTAGGCAGGAACATAATTGATTCTTCCCATACTGTGCCGCGCTCGGGGTTATCAAGGTAATGGATTTCGTCAAAAATCACCCAGGAGTATGCTTTTAGGCTAAGTGGCTCATCCAGAACCTTATTGCGGAATATTTCGGTAGTCATGATTAAAACCGGGGCTTGGGAATTAAGCGAGACATCCCCGGTTAATATACCGATGTTTTCTTTGAATATTCCCTGAAAATCGCGGAATTTTTGATTGGAGAGGGCTTTTATAGGAGCGGTATAAATAACTCCTATTTTCTTTTCCATAGAGGACTGGATTATGTGCTCGGCTATGGCGGTTTTACCTGCGCCGGTAGGAGCGGAGACTATTACCGAATACCCTTGATTAAGGTAATCAATGGATTCTTGTTGAAAGCGGTCGTAGAACATGTTTTGAGCAGGTAACTTAAGAAAGCATCACTTACGTTTATGAACGGCGTAAGTTATAGCCGATAGGCGTCTACGAATTATTATATTCTAAATATGTTGATTTATCCAATAAAAATAGTAAAATAAAATAAAACAGGTGAGGTATGAAGAGGGGTGTGTTCAAGGCTATTTTGGCTTTAGGGTTTCTGATTTTTTCGGCTCTGCTATTGAGGGTGGGCAGTCAGTATAGCGGGGTCTGTCCGTTATCCCAAGGCCAGTTGTCCGGAGCCAGCAGTTACGAAGATGTTTTAATCACCCGGGTTATAGACGGAGATACCCTGCAAATGGAAAATCGCAAGCGGCTTAGGCTTATTGGTATTGATACCCCGGAGATGCATGAATCGAATAAGCTTCAGCGGGATGCCCAGCGTACCAAGCAGGATGCCGAAATAATTAAAACTATGGGCCGAAAAGCCTATGAGTTTACCAGGAAATTAGTCGAGGGTAAACGGGTGAGGTTGGAATTTGATGTTGAGAAGAATGATAAATACTCCAGGCTCCTGGCTTATGTTTATTTAAAGGATGGTACATTTGTGAACGCAGAGATAGTCAAACAAGGGTATGCTTCTTTAATGACTTTTGTGCCCAATGTAAAATATGCAGAATTGTTTAAAGAATTTTATAAAGAGGCCAGGGAAAATAAAAGGGGTTTATGGAAATAAACGAGGTGAATTATGCTTAGATATTTAATTGCTGGAGAATCTCACGGAATGGGGTTGCT
>JAHKBC010000310.1 GCA_018825725.1 Candidatus Omnitrophota bacterium | reverse complement strand
TCCGATATATCGAAACCAAGGCGTCAGGTATCACTTTAATCAATTCCAACTTGTAATCCTCATGCAGCCGGGAAAAAAGCTCTCCTGCATCCAGCTTGGAAAGTTCCTCCCGCTTAAAGAATTCGTCTTTTTTTATAATCTCTCGCATCCTTTCTTCGATGCGCGCAAGATCGCCTTCGGCAAAAGGTTCTTTTTTATCAAAATCATAATAGAAACCGTCTTCAATTGATGGCCCTATGCCAAGCTTTGTTTCCGGCCATAACTCTTTAACTGCCTTGGCCATGATATGCGAACAGGAATGTCGTAAGACTTCTATATCCATATTTATTTAGTCTCAAAGGCCTTTTCGGATAAAAGCCCCATCTTCTGGAATTTGGGAAAGAAGGTGGGGAAATAACGTATACAGGGCTTAAGCTCTCCTATCACGTGTCCGTTTTCATCGATTTTAAGTTTATCAAATACGAACAGGTCATTTAAAAACACCTCTTCCTGTTCGATTCCCCTAATCTCTGTTATATAAGTAACCTTGCGGTTTCCGTCTTGAAGGCGTTCTACATGCACGATTAGGTTTATAGTAGAAACAATCATTTTCCGTATTTCGGACAAGGGCAGATCAAGGCCTGCCATCATAATCATAGTCTCCAAGCGCGCGATTACATCCTTAGGCGAATTACCATGCACTACCCCCAGGGTTCCGGAGTGGCCGGTAGCCATTGCCTGGATCATATCAATTGCCTCGGGGCCGCGGACTTCACCCATAATAATCCGGTCCGGAGTCATACGCAGGGCATTACGGATTAAATCACGTAAAGTAACTTCGCCTTTGCCGTCCCGGTCAGCAGATTTTGTTTCCAGAGAAACCAGGTTCTCCTGGGGTATCTTAAGTTCCGCAGCATCCTCAATGGTAATCACCCTTTCTCCGGTGCCAAAATAGTGAGACAACCCCTGCAAAAGGGTAGTTTTGCCCACACCTGTGCCTCCTGAAAAAAGTATATTGATTCTTCCTTTTGTACAAGCAATCAAAAAATCCGCGGCTTTCTGGCTCAGGGTACCCAGTTTGATTAAATCCTCTAAACCCGTAATAGCCTTGGAAAATTTTCTTAGGGTTGCCGATATACCAAAGCGAGAAAGGGGAAAAAGAATTACGTTTATCCGGGTACCGTCATCAAGACAAGTGTCAGAATAAAGTATATCGTCACCGAGTCTCTTGCCGCTTTTTTCATATACCTTTTTGAGCACGCCAAGCAACTCTTCTTCGCTGGAAAAGGTAACATCGCTCAAGACTTTTTTACCGCCGCGCTCCACAAATATTTTTTGCGGCCCGTTTATCATAATCTCTGAAACTGCCGGATCGTCTAATAATTTTTGCAGCGAACCCAAATCCATATTTTCTCCTTAAGGTTAAATGGACCCATGACGACTTCCCGCTCCACCAGATCTTTTTTATTCCGGACAGCGGGATCCCGCCCGACCCTCTTTATTGTTTGTGCGGGAGAACCTCTGGCCAGAAACTTTTAACTGGTGGGCGGTACTGGACTTGAACCAGTGACCCTCACAATGTCAATGTGATACTCTAACCAACTGAGCTAACCGCCCGAATTTTATTCTATTGCCGGGAGAGGGAGTTGAACCCACAAAACCTTACGGTCGCGGGATTTTAAGTCCCGTGCGTTTGCCAATTTCGCCATCCCGGCGAAAATTTAATTTAAAATTGTCTTACTTTTATTCCAACCCTTATACGAATTTATACACTTATTCTCTAATTTAATTTTTCTATCTAATCCGGGGTAGCCCTTATAATAACAATGCTTAGCAATCTTTCTGTCCGCTATTTTACCACTTGCCCGTCATATTATCATCCTGCCCGTCGCGTATAGGCTCGGGATAAATTTTTACTTCGTAAATACTCCGCTCGCTATTACCACCCCTCGCGCAATTGCTCGAAAATTTGCAGGCAAATTTTTATTGCACGCTCGGGATAAATTTTTACTTCGTAAAAATTTAAGGCGACGAGCGGACTCGAACCGCTGAATAGCTGTTTTGCAGACAGCTGCCTTACCGCTTGGCTACGTCGCCAAAATTAATTTATATATTTCTTTTCACTTCTTTAACTATTTCCTCAATGTCTGCCAAACAACCCGTCCCTACTTTACCACAGGCTAGCTCACCTTTTTTAGGTTCAACAAACTTAAACCCAAGGGCCTTTAATTTCGCAATATTGCCCTGCGTAATCTTATTCAAATACATATTTTCATTCATCGCAGGACACATTAAAACCGGAGCCCGAGTTGCGCATACTACACAGCTCAATAAATCATCACAGATGCCGCCCGCTATCTTGGCGATTATATTAGCGCTAGCCGGAGCAATTAAAACCAGCCCGGCTTTCTCGGCTAAAGAAATATGCTCGATATCCCAGTTCTCGGGAGAATCAAATAAACCCTGGTGAACTTTATTAGCGCTTAAACTCTCGAAAAGCTTGGGAGTTATGAATTTTCCTGCGTTTTCAGTCATAACTACTGTAACCAAAAAGGACTCATGTCTTAAGGCGCGAATGACATCACAGGCCTTATAAATGGCAATACTAGAAGTTACTCCCAGTATTATATTCCTATTTTTTTTCATTTAATTTTCTTGAACTGTATCTTTCCGTCGGCAATCTCTTGAAATGCCAGAGTGGTGGGCTTGACCGTTACTTCTTTATCTACACCTTTAGGCTGGTCGTCGGCGATATCCAAGGCTCTCTTGGAAGCCAAAACTACTAATTTGTAAATCGAACCTCCGCTCTTTTCCACTAAATTCTCCAGTGGGATATACTCCATAAAACTCCTCCTTAATTAATAAGTTCTTTACAAATAATTTCCTTTAATCTATTCCGGGCATGCATCAATTCCTGGTTTATCAGGGTATAATCATATCCCGGGGCCGAGAGTATTTCTTTTTTAGCCAATTGTACACGCTGGCGGATTTCGCCTGTTTCTATCCGGCTACAGCGGCCTCTGATCCTTAGGGGTAATTCTTTTAAAGAACCCGGCATTACAAATATTGACACCGCGTTCAGGGGAAAAATGTTCTTGATACTATTTTTTCCTTTTATGTCTATACAAAAAAATATACTCTTGCCCCGAAAAATCTGCTCCTCCACAAATTCCCTGGATGTCCCGTAATAATACCCCAAATATTTTGTCCATTCAAGAAATTTTTTGGCCTTTAATTGGCGTAAAAATTCTTTCCGGGTTATGAAAAAATAATCCCGGCCATGCCTTTCTCCAGACCTTTTGGCACGGGTAGTATACGATACCGAGCGCACAAACCGGCTTCTTATCCGCCTGTCTTTCAATACCTGCTTGATAAGGGTTGTCTTGCCTGAACCCGAAGGGCCTGAAACCACAAAGATCTTGCCTTTATTGCCTGCTCTTACCGGCATGCTTTTTTAGTCTTACTCTATATTTTGGACCTGCTCTCTAATCTTTTCGACCTGGCTTTTTATTTCAACCGCCTGCCCGCTGATGAACATATCGAATGATTTAGAGGCTATTGTATTGGCTTCTCGCTGCATCTCCTGCGCAATAAAATCAAGTTCCTTGCCCACAGGGGATCCTTTTT
>JAHKBC010000309.1 GCA_018825725.1 Candidatus Omnitrophota bacterium | reverse complement strand
TCATTTTTTTCATCATCTGCACCATTTATTGAACTATTATTTATAAAATTATGCGGGTAAGGTTCCACCTTTTAATTTCCGTAAACCGTAAACTGTAGCCTTAATTATATTAAGCGGATTTTTGGATTTTAGGGATTTGGTTAAAATGTCCTTTATCCCGCAGGCTTCACATACTGCGCGTACAGGGCCAGCAGCGATTACGCCCGTTCCTTCTGAGGCCGGCTTCAGAAGAACTTTGGCTGCTCCAAATTTGCTGACGATTTCATGCGGTATGGTTGAGCCTTCAACAGGCACGGGAAGTAGTTCTCTCTTAGCCTTGGCTAAACCTTTACGGATAGCATCAGCCACCTCATTGGCTTTACCAAGCGCAAATCCTACGCGGCCCTTGCGGTCACCGACAACCACCAAGGCGCTAAAGGACATCTTTTTGCCGCCTTTAGTAACTTTAGTGACGCGGTTGATGCTTACGATTTTCTCAACAAACTCCGATTTTTGATTAATATTTAATTCACGCATCTAGAACTCCAATCCTGTTTTTCTTAGGGTTTCGGCAAACGCTTTTATTCTTCCGTGATACATGTACCCTGCGCGGTCAAAAACAATTTTTTTTATCCCTTTTTCCTTTAGTTTTTCTCCTAGCAGTGTCCCGAAAGTAATTGCGGCCTTAATATTGCCTCCATTCGGGATTTGTTTTTTAATCTGTTTTTGATAAGTAGCAAATGTTATCAAAGTTTTTTGTTGGATATCGTCGATTAACTGCGCCGAAAAGTGTTTCAAGCTTGGGCTTACCACAAGGCGCGGTCTATCGTGGCTTGATTTCAAGTGTTTGCAGATACTTTTATGCCTGCCTATTTTTTTCAGTAATTTATCATTTTTCATATTATTTCCCGCCTGCTGCCTGGGCTTTTCCGACCTTCTTTTTAACCCGTTCATTTAAGTAGCGAATTCCTTTGCCTTTATAAGGCTCGGGCGGGTCTACCGCGCGAATTTCTGCCCCGACTTCGCCAACCTTTTCCTTGTCAATTCCCCTTACTACTATTTGCGTAGGCTTGGGGGTTTCGATCTTTATTCCCTCGGGTATGGGGAAATTTACCGGATGAGAATAGCCTAATTGCATCACTAAGGTATTGTTCAGTATCTGGGCTTTAAAACCTATTCCGATTATCTCCAGCTCTTTAACATAGCCGTCAGTTACACCCTTGACCATATTCAAAACCAAAGCGCGTGACAATCCTTGTAATGCGCGGTCTTTTTTTCCATCCCGATTCCTCTTAACAAGAATAGAGCTATCGCTAATCTCTAAGGATATTTCAGGAAAAAGGGTGCGACTAACCTTACCCCTAGGGCCCTCTATGGTTATTATCTGATCCTTATATTCAACCTTTACTTCTTTTGGAATATTTATTGGTTTGCGTCCGATTCTAGACATTGTAATGGCCTCTTTTTACCAGATGTATCCGATTATTTCACCGCCTACCCCCAGGCTTCTTGCTTCTTGGTCAGTCATTAATCCCCTAGAGGTGGTCATAACTACTATGCCCTTTCCGCGGATGACATAGGGAATCTTGTCTTTCTTTAAATGGATCCTTAAACCGGGAGAGGATACACGGCTGATCTTTGTAATGGCATTTTTATTATTTACATACTTAAGATATATCCTCAAGATGCCCTGTTTTTTATCTTCAATCTTCTTGTAATTTTCAATATAACCCTCGCGCTTTAGTATTTCCATAATACCCTGGGTAATCTGTGATGCCGGAGCGTCTACGGTTTCCTTCTTGGCCATTATTCCGTTACGGACTATAGTAAATGTATCGGCAATTAAATCATTTCTTGACATACGAATTCCACTCCTTATTTTTGTAAATTACCAACTTGCTTTTTTGACTCCCGGTATCAGGCCCTTCCAGACCATCTCGCGGAAACAGATGCGGCAAAGCTGGAACTTTCTTAAGTAAGCTCTTCTTCTACCACAGATATTACATCGATTATATTTTCTTGTGGAAAATTTGGGCTTTCTCTTCCATCTTACTATTTGCGATGTTTTAGCCATTAATTTAAATCTACTCCTTTATTTTAAAAGGCATTCCGAACAGCCTTAACAATTCTCTTGACTGTTCTTTATTCTTAGCGTTTTTAATAACAAACGATATATCCATCCCCTGCGGCCGAGGAAGCTTATCCATGTCAATTTCAGGGAATATTGTTTGTTCGTTAAGCCCAAGAGTATAATTTCCACCCTCGTCAAAAGATTTATCCGGTACACCCCTAAAATCCCGAATACGCGGGAGAGCGGCATTTAGCAGCCTATCCATAAACTCATACATGATTATTCGTCTTAGTGTTACTTTACAACCAATGGGATTGCCATCTTTAATTTTAAAATTTGAAATTGCCTTTTTTGCCCGGCGCATTATAGGCCTCTGTCCGGTTATTGTGGCCAGTTCATCCATGGCTTTTTCAAGAATCTTGATATCTTGAAGCGCCTCCCCTACTCCCATATTCACAACAATTTTTTCTAATCGAGGCACAAGGTATTTATTTTTTAAGGAGAACTTCTCCATCATCTGTGGAACAATTTCGTTACGGTATTTAGTTAATAGTCTAGGTGTGTTAGTCATTTATTTATAAGGTTGCTTTGCAGGCCCTGCAGATTCTGACCTTGTTTTCATTGCCTATTAATTTAAAACCTATTCTTACCGGTTTATCGCAATTCTTGCAAAAGAACATGAGATTTGCAATTTGTAACGGCCTTTCCAGCGAAACTATTCCGCCCTGCTGGTTGTCCCGCGTCTTACGCATAGCTTTTTTAACCATGTTAATACCTTCAACAATGGCTTTTTTGTCGATAGCTAATACAGCAAGTACTTTACCCTTCTTACCCTTATCTTTTCCCTTAATTACCTGTACAATATCATTTTTCTTAATTCTTAACATGTCTTTTCTCTTTAATGTTAGATAACTTCCGGCGCCAGGGAGATAATCTTGGAAAAGTTCTTTTCCCTTAATTCCTTGGCTACAGGACCAAAAACACGCGTACCCCTGGGGTTATACTGATCGTCTATGAGAACTATGGCATTACGGTCAAACCTTAAAACAGAGCCGTCTGACCTGCGTATGGGGGATTTGGTTCTGACTATTACAGCCCTACTAACCTCGCCTTTTTTAACCGCTGCGTCAGGTGAAGTTTCTTTGATATGAATAGTTACAATATCTCCGATTTCAGCATGCATACAATTCTTTTTACCAACTACCCCGATAAAAGCCGCGACCTTTCCTCCGGTATTGTCTGCAACATCTAAAAGCGATCTTAACTGTATCATTTGTGTTTATCCTTTAGTTCTAATTCGGGTATTTTCGCTTTCTTGGAAATCTCTAATAGCCGAAAACGTTTATCTTTTGAGAAGGGGCGAGTTTCTACAATTTTTACAACATCCCCCACCTTGGCCTCTTTCTTCTCGTCATGCGCCTTAAACTTATTATAAAGCTTCCTGATTCGGGAATACTTAGGATGCTTGGAGAGCCGCACAGTTTTGACGATTATCGTCTTCTCCATTTTATCGCTTACAACAATACCTGAAAATTCCTTTCTTTTACCCATATTTATTTACCCTTTTTTTCGTTTAAGAGAGTATTGATTCTGGCAATCTCTTTTTTGACTCTGGAAAATGAATGCGGTTTTTCCACTTGGCCCGTATATCTCTGGGCGTTAAGTTTGAATAACTCTTCTTTTAAGCCCCTTTCCTTGCCAAGAAGTTCTTCTTTAGTTAAATTGCGCAACTCTTTTGTTTTCATATTAGCCATGTATACGGGTTACAAATTTTGTTCTTAATGGTATCTTGTAGGCTATCATTCTGAAACACCTCCTGGCGTATTCCTCCGGAATTCCACCAAGTTCAAATAAGATGCGCCCCCTTTTTATAACAGCTACCCAATGATCGAGATCGCCCTTTCCTTTACCCATACGTACTTCCGCAGGCTTTTTAGTAATTGATTTGTCCGGGAAACAGCGTATCCAAAGTTTACCGCCTTTATGCAGCTGCCTGGCTAATACTACACGGCAGGCTTCAATCTGGTTATTCTTAAACCACCCATTAGCCAAGGATTTTAGTCCGAATTCCCCGAATGATACGTCGCTACCACGGCATGCTATCCCGCGCCGTAAACCTTTTTGCAACTTCCTATATTTTACCCTCTTGGGCATCATTGCCATATTGAGCCTCTTTTATTTCGCCTGATTAAGCCTCTGCTTCTTTTTTGTTTTTTGTTGATTCGCTTATTACCTGGTTTTTATCCAGAATGTCGCCTTTATATATCCAAACCTTTACTCCGATTAATCCATAAGTCGTATGGCATTCAGTAAAACCATAATCGATATCTGCCCTGAGGGTCTGTAAAGGCACTTTGCCCTGTTTATATGTTTCTGTACGGCACATTTCAGCACCATTCAACCTGCCGGCAGTGCATATTTTAACTCCTTTGGCCCCATTATTCATAGTCTGTTCAATCGCTCTTTTTACCGCGCGGCGAAAAGCGATGCGCTTTTCAATCTGCATACCGATATTATTGGAGACTAACTGAGCGTTAATTGCAGGATTGTTTACCTCTTCAATATCGATAAGGACCTCTTTTTTAAGTAGCGCGTTAATATCCTCCCTGAGTCTCTCTATATCAGCTCCATGGCGGCCTATGATAATTCCGGGCCGCGCGCTCAAAATTCTGATTTTAACCCGTTCGGCTAATCTTTCGATGATAATATTTGCTATGGCTGCCTGTTTAAACTTACCCAAGATAAATTTCCTAACTTGGAAATCTTCGTAAATAAACTTGCCAAAATCATTATGCTTGGCGAACCATCGGCTATGCCAGTTTTTATTAATGCCTATTCTTAATAAATGCGGATGAACTTTTTGTCCCATTGCTTAAAACCCCTATCTTTTTAAGTCTAACTCAATTCTGATATGAGATGTTCTTCTTTTAATCGGCGTGGCCCTACCAAAGGCCGCTGCCTTGAATCTCTTCCAAGCCGGGCCCACATTGCAGATGGCGGCCGATATATACAACTGTTCCGGATTAAAACCTTTTACCTTAGCATTGGCTACCGCTGACTTCAAAATTTTAGTTATATTCTCTACCGGTCTTTTATTCAAATGCATCAGTAGCGCCTGGGCCTGAAGAACATCTTTATTCCTAATCAGGTCAATAACCTGCCTGACCTTTGGCGGCGCTATTCTTATA
>JAHKBC010000031.1 GCA_018825725.1 Candidatus Omnitrophota bacterium | reverse complement strand
CTCAGAATATTCTCCGATGCGTCGCGTGATGAGATTGATAGGGCTAAGAATATTTGTAAGAACGCATTAAAGGAAATTATGGTTAAGGAAACAGGTAAACCTGCATTTAATATTGTACGCGAAACTGACGATAGTATTATAATTGATTCACATATGTTGGGACAAACTGGGCAAGCAGCTGTTATTATAAACCATAAAGAATATCCTATAGGCTCTTTTCATATTAAAAATTTTCCTGGTGATCACAAGCCTGGAGCTGTAATCCTATTCTCCGGAGAAGGCATTCTTGCGGGGCAACGTATTATTAATTCAACCATTTACGATATTTACCCTACCATAAGTCATTATTTAGGGTTACCTGTTAATAAAAATATGAAAGGCAGAGTTCTTTTGGACATTTTTGAGAAAAAGATGAGAAAGGTGCGCTATAGCGATAATAAAAGCCGTAGCAAGAAAATAGGCGCCAATTTTAAACCTAGTGTGCCTGAGTATAATCCTGAACAGGAAGAAGAAATAAAAGATAAGATGCGTTCTCTGGGCTACTTGAATTGAGTATGAATATGACTTTAGTAAATGACTACACTCGTATCGCAGTGTTGGGCAATGTAGATGCAGGAAAAAGCACATTAATCGGCAGGTTTCTTTATGAAATGGATACTGTCAAGAGTAGCGCAATGCGCGAAATTACAGAGGAGTCGCAGCGATTAGGCAGGGGGATAGACTTTGCTCATTTATTAGATAGTTTTGAGGAAGAAAGAGTAGGCGAGAAGACAATTGATACTACGCAGGCTTTCTGCAAAAATAAGAAAGGCTTGTTTATTTTTATTGATGTCCCTGGCCACGACGAATTAATTAAAAACTTACTTACAGGCAGTAGTTGCGCTGATTCTGTAATTTTGGTGGTTGATGTAAGGACTGGGCTTGATGAACAAACAAAAAAGCATATAGCTATCCTGAATATGCTCGGTTTGCATAATTTTGTAGTGGCTATAAATAAAATGGATTATGTAGATTTTAATATCTTAGATTTCAGGAGGACAAAAAATCAATTAACTAATTATATTAATAAATTGAAATGCCATATCCCGGTTTTTATTCCAATTTCTGCAATTAACGGAGATAATCTTATAAATATATCGGGTAAAATGCGCTGGTATAATGGCCTTACATTATTATCCGTATTAAATAGATTTAATAATTGGATTAAAGAAAATTTATTTAGGTTTTCCGTACAGGGTGTTTATGGTTCAGATAAACATACTATTATCGCGGGGAGGGTATTAACCGGTAGAATTAAGAAAAACGATGCTGTCTATGTTTTACCCGAAAAAAAGGCTTATTCTATTAAATCTATTAGGGTTTTTAATAAAAGTAAAAAGACCGCTTATGCGGGAGAGAGTATAGGCCTAATATTGAAGGGCAATATTAGGCTTGGGCGCGGTAATGTTATATGCAAGTCGCCATTCCCTAAGACTGGAAAATTATTAAGGGTTAAGATATTCTCATTAAGTAAGATAGAAAAACATAGAACATTCATATTTAATTCTTTATGTCAAGAATCAAAAGCCTGGGTTAGTAAGATAATAAAAAATGACTATACGGCTGAAGATAGTAAATGTTATTGCGCAGATTATCTTGTTAGAAACGAAATAGGGGAGGTAGAGATTATCCTGAAAAATGATATTGTGTACGAAAAATTTAGTTGCCATAATCAGCTGGGAAGATTTATTTTAAAAGATAACTTAGGAATAGTTTCTGCCTTTGGCATAATTTTGTAATAACCTATGATAAAGTTCTATATTGATCCGGGGCAAGGATATGTTTTTCTTCAAGGTGGTTCCCCAGTTTTAGGAGCTATTTTATTTTCGTTGGGGATATTGGTTATTCCGTTCAAGTTTATCTTTCGTTGTTTTAGTAAAAAGCCATTTAATTTAATAATAATTTTTTTGGTTGTCATATTTTTTATCATCGGAGGAATATTAATGTATAAATTTAATCAAACCTTAAAGAAGGTAGTAATTTTGGGAATTGATGGCATGGATTACAGTATAACGAAGAAGTTAATTGAAGAGGGAAGGCTTCCAAATCTTTCTGCTTTAATGAAGAAAGGTGATTTCTTGGCTTTGGGCACAGTTATGCCTCCTGAATCGGTAGTAGTATGGACTAGCCTTATGACCGGCCTGAATCCCGGTGGCCATGGAATATTTGGTTTTATTTTGAATAATTTCGAAAATTACAACCTTTTCTTAAGTTTTTCTGAAACGACTATATCATCAAATAAAATAAATATTCGTTCTTTTAATAAGGGGGTATCATTTTGGAACATACTTACCAAGCATAATATACCTTGCTACATATACTTTTTTCCAAATGCATTCCCACCGGAGAAAATTAACGGCAAAATTTTGTCTGGAATGGGAGTTCCGGATATCACCGGGGTACTGGGTAAATATTCGTTCTATAGCGTAAAAGGCCGTAGTAATTTTGAGGAAGAGGCGCAGGGCAGGTATGTATATGTGCAGGACAATAAGGGTGTAATTGATACTTCTCTATATGGCCCCAAGATTATGAGCGGTGAGTTTATTCAAGAAACCAAAATTCCCATAAAGATATTTATAGATGAGAAAAGAAAAGGTATAAAAATTGTCTTACAGGGAAAAAGCCTTTTTCTTGGGTGCCAAGAGTGGAGTCAGTGGGAGAGAGTTTCGTTTAGCCTGGATAAGTTTAAGAAAGCCCGGGGAATAGTGAAGTTTTATCTTAAATCCATTTCTCCCTATTTGGAGTTATATGTAAGCCCCGTTAATATTAATCCCGAGGAGCCCATATTTGCTATCTCATACCCTAGTAGTTATTCAAAGAAAATCTCACAAGAGGTCGGTTTATATTATACTCAGGGTATACCCCACGATACGTGGGCATTGTCTAGGGGCGTGTTGGGTGAAGAGGCTTTTTTGTCACATGTCGACAACATATTAGCAGAAAAACAGAAGATTTTATTTAATGAATTCAGTAAGTTTAAGCGCGGGCTGTTCTTTTTTTATGTAGATACTCTGGATACTATGCAGCATATGTTTTGGCGCTATACCGACTCTCAACATCCCCTTTACGAGGATAGCGCTAAATACAAAAACAAGATCACGGAATATTATGAAAAGATTGACTTAATGATAGGAAGGCTAATGGAACGTCTTGATGAACAAAGTACTCTGATTGTTTTATCTGACCATGGTTTTGGTAATTATCGTAAGTCTGTTCATTTAAATCGATGGTTAGCAGACAATGGATATCTGTTTCTTCGAAATGGCGCCAAAGATTCCGATGTTTTTTCTGAGCGAATTGATTGGTCTAAAACTAAAGCTTATGCAATAGGTTTTGGCGGCATTTATCTTAATAGGGTTAACCGCGAGGTTTATGGAATAGTCACTGATGCCCAAATCGGCAAGTTGAAAGATGAAATAAAGGACAGGCTAATGGTGTTTTATGATATGGATAAACAGCAAAAAGTTATAAAAAATATATATAAAAGTGAAGATATATTTCAAGGCGTCTATATCAAAGATGCGCCTGATTTATTTGTAGGTTTTAATGATGGCTATAGGGCATCATGGGAGACAGCATTGGGAATGGCTCCGGATAAAATATTAGTAGATAATATGAAAAAGTGGAGCGGGGATCATTTAATTGACGCCAGCCTGGTGCCGGGTGTAATCTTTGCAAATAAAAAAATTAATCTTGAAAAACCGCATATTATCG
>JAHKBC010000308.1 GCA_018825725.1 Candidatus Omnitrophota bacterium | reverse complement strand
TATCATCAATATCTTCATCTTTTTTTACGACTTCCTTCACCAGGCTCGGGTCATCCTCCTCTAACGCCCGCACCACTTCTTTCATCGCAGTTTCAGTTCTATGGTATAGATTAGTGTATTCCTCTACTGCCGCATCACTAAAAAGGAGTTTCTCGGTAATTTTTATCTCCACCCTCTCCAAAATATCCTTGTAATAATCCCCCATTAACTCCAAGTCGCCTACTATGTTAATATAAATAGCAATCTTTTCTTTATCCTGCTGTGGCAAATTCCGGCCCAAATCTACTAACTCCCGGTTCAATTCTTTCTCTAATAAATTCAATGTTTTTTCTTTCTCCAGGACTTCGGTGATTAAAGCCCTATCATGCTCCATAAAGGCATCAAAGGTAGTCTGCCACATGGAAAATACAAGCTTAGCCATACCGGCTATCTTGCTTTTTATCTGAACCAAATCCGACATATCAAATTACTTTCTTTTTCAAGTATTCTGTTTTTTCTTGAGAAAGCTTCACTAAATCGAATCCGTTTAAAATCTTCTTATCTGAAACTCTATCGACCACAGCCGTCCTCTCCGTACAGCAATAACAAGGATCAACCGCAGCTAAGGTTATCGCCGCGTCTGAAATCGTTCCTCCGACACAGGCTACCTTATTAGAGGCAACATTCACATAACTGGGGGCGCGGATCTTATGCCTCACCGGCCGGTTAGTTCCGTCACTCTTGACGTAATGAAAGCACTCTCCTCGAGGAGCTTCTACTCTTCCAATACCCTCTCCCGGAGGAATCTGTTTCACATCGGCGTCAAACTCACCCTTAGGCATAATATCCAGACATTGACGTATGATACTGATGGATTCATAAAGCTCTTTTATTCTTATTACGGTTTTGGAGAATATATCACCGTCTTTGGCTGCCGGAATATTGAATTTAACCAATCCATATGCCCCATAGGGCTCATCGCGGCGCACATCAATATCAACCCCCGAAGCCCTGGCAGTAGGACCAACTACGCACCAATCTATCGTTTCCTGCTTAGTCAATACGCCAACCTTAACTAGTCTAGCCTGAATTACCGGATCATCCATAATCGCCCCCTTAAACATATCTACCGCAGGGCATAACTCATCGAGTATCTTTCTTAATGCAGGAATATCTTTATCTTCAATATCCCGGCGTACACCGCCGATCTTCATCATGGCATAGTGGTTACGGTTTCCGGTAATCATTTCAAAACAATCCAATACCGGTTCGCGATAACGCCAGGCCCACATCCAGACCGTATTATAGCCGATAAAATGCCCAGCCAGCCCCAACCAAAGCAGATGGCTGTGAATTCTCTCTAATTCCGCAATAATCGTGCGGATAAAATTTGCCCGCGGAGGAACTTCAATCTTGCCTAGGTCTTCTATTGCCAAACAATATGCAAAAGGGTGGCTGTTGGAACAAATTCCGCAAATACGCTCTACCAAAAAAGCCACCTGGTCAAAGTGTTTTGATTCTGAAAGTTTTTCTACACCACGATGCATATAACCTATAACGATATCAATATCAACTACCTTCTCCCCTTCTACATAAAGACGGAAATACTCCGGCTCTTCCTGCAAAGGATGATAAGGGCCTATGGGAACAACAATTTTATGCGACATTCAAACTCCTTAAGGTTCTATTTAGTTGACTCCGACGAAGTCGGGGCTAAGATTCATCAAGCATTTATCCAGTTATCCCGACGAAGTCGGGGCTAAGATTCATCAAGCATTTATCCAGTTATCCCGACGAAGTCGGGGCTAGAGCACCTCTTATTAATCCCGTTTTTTATCTTCGTGTTTGTGTCCATCTTCATGGCTGTGTTCATGCTCATGGTCATGTTCGTGCCTTAGGGGATACTCTCCTTCCGGCCACTCTTCTGCTAAAAGCAACCGCTTTAAGTTAGGGTGACCTTTAAAATTAATTCCTAACAATTCCCACATTTCTCGTTCAATCCATTCTGCTCCGATAATCAGAGGAGCCAAGGAATCAATTTCAGGCTTATCTTTATCTTCAAGCTTAACCCTCAAAGAAATAATCTCTCCGGTCTTATCTATGCTAAAATGGTAAATTATCTCAAACCCTTTAGGCATCTCTTGACCGGAAGCAGTAATGAACCTAAAACCCATCCCTTTAAATAGCAGGCTAGCAACACTCTGTAAATCCTTAGGACTAATTCCTATATATATCCTCTTAGAAGAATGCTCCTGCCAGGAAATAATCTTATCTTTAAGCTTCTCTTTGACCTCGCGGGTAATAATCATTACTTTTTACTCCTTGCTTTGACAATTAATTTCACGATTCCGGCAATCATTGCTTCTGGTTTAGGAGGACAACCTGGAATATAGGCATCCACAGGGACTATTTCATCTACCGAGCAAGGACTGTTATAAGAATCCCTGAACATTACTCTTCCACAGGCGCAGCTGCCAACCGCAATTACCAAACAGGGTTTTGGAACCTGGGAATAAAGCTTCTTTAAAGTTTCTTTGGTCTTAAAATTGGGAACGCCGGTTACCAAAAGAACATCTGCGTGCCTGACGCTTCCTACCAGGACAATACCGAATCTCTCTACATCGTGCCGCGGAGTTAAACAATCAAGTATCTCAATATCACAGTTATTGCAGGGTGAACATGCAGCATGAAATACCCATAATGATTTAGTAAACGCTTCGGTCTTTATATCCATTATAACCCCAATAATGATAAAATTACAGCTAATACCCCCAGTAAGGCAAGCTTACCCCAGAAAAAACGCAGGGCCTGATCAATGCGCAGGCGAGGATTTGTATTTTTGATTAAAATAACCGCTACCAAAATACCTGAATATTTAAGAATTAAGAAAAGCGGGCTTAAATCCCTGCCCAAAAACAAAATTATCAAAAATAAAGACAGGGCATGGATAAGAATAGCCTTGCCTATCTTAAATACCGCCAGGAGAAAACCTGAATATTCAATCAGTACTCCGCCCATAATCTCCTGCTCAGCCTCAGAAATATCAAAAGGCCCTAAACCGAGTTTTGCCACCACGCACATCAGGGCTACCAAAAAAGCCAGTAATCCGGATAAGGAAAACACGCATGAACTATAAACCGCTTGATAATCTAAAACAGCATTTAAGTTAATGGCCTTGGTTTTTATGATTACTGTGATGACCGCGAGTATAAAAGGCAACTCATAAGAAAGAACAAGCTTCATTTCACGAGATACACCTATGGAAGCCAATGGATTACCGGAAGCAGAAGCCCCGATAATCAAAGCCAGTACCGGAATTAGCAAAAGATACATTACCACGATCATATCCTGGCCAAAACCTGCCCCAAGAGAAAATAATGACCTACCCAGTATTGTAGTTAATAGAGTAACCCCTGCTAAGCCCAGAAAAGGAGCTAATATAAATGTAATCTTTGCACCCTCGGGAACAATAACCTCTTTATTAAACAGTTTAACTATATCCATAAAGCACTGATGCCAAGGGGGACCGACTCTCCACTGTAAGCGCGCAGTAACTTTTCTGTCCAGCCAAACAGCCAGCAGGCCGACAACAGCGCTAAACAAAAAACCTGGAAAAAATAGATATCGAAAGAATAACTCCGGCATATTTTTATTTTATTTCTTCTTTGGAAGTTGTAAATCCTCCCTAGTCCATCTCTTAGTATGCACCGCCAATGTCTTACCTATTATATATATATTGTCCTCCGGGCTCTCCTTAACGTCTCTTATTTCAATGGCCTTGTGCGGGCAAGCCTGGATACAGCTGGGGAACTTATTTCCTGCTCCTATACAGAAATCGCATCGCGAATCCAGGTAAGGAATAAAATCCGCCAATATCGTGCCAAAAGGACAGGCAATTGCGCAAGATTTACAGCTGGTACAACGCATATTATAACGTTTTAAAACCCCTTCAGGATCCTTCTCCAAAGCATTATGGTAGCAGGAATTAACACAGGGAGCAGACTCGCAATGCCTGCAATACAATACAAAAGTGGCATATTCCCGTAAAGAAGTAACGCCGTTGTTCTGCGGATGGTAAAGATATTCGCAACTTACAGAACAATCTGTGCATTTATTGCAAATATCCAAATCAATAAATAACATCTTCATATCTAATCCCAGATATCATGTAATTTACTTAACTGCTCATAGGTAAAGACCGGTCCATCTTTACAGATATAAAAACTCCCTATCCGGCAATGCCCGCACTTACCCAAACCACAGGACATATTCTTCTCCATAGATAGAAATATATCCCGAGGGTTAAATCCTAAATCCAATAATTTCAAGGTAACGAATTTCATCATTATCGGCGGCCCGCACACTATCGAAACACAATTGTCCAGGTTAACCGGAAGATCCTTTAAAATAGTAGTCACCAAGCCAACATTTCCCTGCCAGCTGGGATCTCCGATATCCACAGTCAAAACCAAATTCATCTTATCTGTCTTCGACCAGTCAGGAAGCAGCTTCTTGTAGATTATGTCCTGGGAGCTGCGCGCGCCATAGCGTAAAACCACTTTATTAAAATTATCCATCTGGCTAAACAAAGCATAAAGAAATGATCGTAAAGGCGCTAATCCCACACCGCCTCCGACAATAAGAATATCCTTGCCTTTAAACTTATCCAATGGATATCCTAGTCCATAAGGCCCGCGGATACCCACACAGGTATTCTTAGCAATACCGTGCAGAAGCCCGGTTATCTTTCCAGCCTTCATTATCGTCACATCCATGCGATCTTTAACGCTAGGATCAGAGGAAGGGGTAAAAGGAGCCTCTCCTACCCCCGGAAGAGTCAACTCGATAAACTGCCCGGCCTTAAAACTAAAAGGCTCATGCGTACGCAAAACAAAGGTCTTAATCGTAGGCGATTCCTCGATTATGTCTTCTATGGTAGCTTCTATTGAGCGATATATATCTTTGGTCATTTTTATTTAAACTTTCTTAGCCAGATCCTTCAATACTTCCCTGATGTCAATTTTACCCGGACAAACCTCAATGCATCTGCCGCACCCGCAACATGCAGGAATACCCAAATTATCAATAAAGAAATCGAATTTCTTAATAAACCTATTCCTCAAGCGCTGGGTCCTGTTTTTTAAAGGATTGGCTCCTCCAGCTACGCGGGAAAAGTTAGCGTATTGGCAGGCATCCCACTGCCTCAATCTTAAATTATTAGTTTTGCCTTTTTCATCCCAGAGAAGAAAACAGTGGCAGGTATCACAAATCAGATTACATCCGCCGCATTCCACACAGGTAAGCATAAAATGAGACCAGGTATCCAGAGAGAAACCCTTCCTGATCAAATCCTGCAATTTATCGATTCGGGGCATATTTTGAGGAATAATGTGATTTTTAAGCTTATCCACAAAAATATCCCTTTTGGATTTACGCGCCGCGATCTGAGTATCTTTAGCAGGAGTGAAATAGCTTTGATTATCTTCCAATATCTGGCCTGCGCGCGGACTGCCTATCTCCACGAGGTATCCTTCGTTTAAAGAAGATAAATTCAAATCAAAAAGCTTCTGAGGATATGGCAAAACATCCATAGCCAGGCAGAAACATACATCCTTATAGTCAGTACAATCGCTAGATACAAGAAGAGTATTTTCCCTTCTTAAACGATATAGGGCATCCTCCTGGACGCCCTCAATGAATACAAAATCCTGTATCCGATGAGCAGCTATATCACAAGCCTTTACACCCAACACTATTGTCTTCTGCTCAACATTCAATATTCTTTTGTCAGGGCAAAAATAACCGCTCAACTCCTCACGGGGATAAGTAAAAAAAGTCTTTAATGGCTCAGTCACCCGGTAAGGATTCAATACCCAGGATAGCCCCGGCTTAAACCTTTGATAACAGTAATCCTTCTTAAGGCTTGAGGAATCCTTTAAGAAAGGCACAAATACCTGGTAATCGGCATATAACTTCTCAACCAGATTTAATAAGTCTTCGTTTTTTATAAAATATATGCTCTTATCCATAACTTTGTGAATTTTGTCACAAATATGCGCTTAAAAAAATAAAAAAACCTTATTCATCTTACTACGCAAGTTAAAATTGTCAAGCCTAAAAACCCTAAAAACATTTCAAACTTTATTCTGGGCTTGGACTATCTGGTAGGTATCTTGGGCAATATACAGCTCTTCATTAGTCGGAATGACATACACCTTAATCTGCGAGCCTTCTTTACTCACCTCAGACTCTACCCCCTTAGTCGCCTTACTATTTTTCTCCTCATCTATTTCAATTCCCAGGCTCTCCAAACCAACTAAAGTATCTTTGCGCAACCAGGGATTATTTTCTCCGATACCGCCGGTAAAAACTATCGCATCAGTCTTTCCTAATACCGCCAGATACGCTCCGATATATTTTTTCAAACGATAGGAAAATACTTCTAGGGCAATCCGCGCCCGCTCATTGCCTTTTTCCCTGGCCCAGGATAAATTACGCACATCATTACTTATCCCGGAAATACCCAAAAGCCCGCTCTTCTTGTTCAAGGTCTTAATTAAATCTTGGGGAGCATTCCCTTTCTCCAGAAGATAAAAAATTATGGCCGGATCAATATCTCCGCAGCGTGTGCCCATTACCAGGCCCTCTAAGGGTGTAAAGCCCATGCTTGTATCCACAGACTTACCCTGATTAATAGCGGCAATACTGCAACCATTTCCCAAGTGACAGGTTATAGCATTTAAACTGTTTTGCTGCTTATTCAAAATAGAGCTCAAGCGCCGATAGACATAAAGATGCGAGGTACCATGAAAACCATATCTTCTAATTTTATATTTCTCGTAAAGTTCGTAAGGTATCGCATAAAGAAACGCTTTATTGGGCAGGGAATGGTGGAAGGCAGTATCGAAACAAGCTACCTGAGCCGTAGCAAACAGAAACTTCTTAGCTGCCCGGATGCCCATTAAATTCGGAGGATTATGCAATGGAGCTAATTCCGCGTACTCTTCGATACGGCGCACAACCTTATCGGTAATTAATACGGATTCAACAAACTCTTCTTCTCCGTGGACCACGCGATGGCCTACGCCTTTTATTTCGTCAATAGAATCAATAACGCCTTTTTCTTTATCGGTAAGGATGTTAATTATAAAATTAATACCTTCTTCATGCGTGGGGGTAGCGCCCTCTAATTCTAGATTTCCTTTTTTACTCTTTTGAATAAAAAAAGATTTCTCCTCGCCAATCTTCTCCAATAAGCCTTTGGCAATTACTTCTTCCTGAGGCATCTCAAAAAGCTGGTACTTTATGGAACTGCTGCCGGAATTTATTACCAGAATCTTCATCAATTCTCCTAATGATTAAAAAATCCCCTCTTTAGCTGAAATACTAACCCTTCCAATTCCGAAGCCATATCTACATTGGATACGCAGACATTCTTAGGCAAAACCAGGTTCACCGGGGCAAAGTTAAGTATGGCCTTAATTCCACAACGAGCCAAGTCCCCAGCCATATCCTGAGCTGCATCTACGGGCACGCACAGCATGGCAATTTTAATCGCTTCCTTCTTAATAACCTCGCGCATACGCAGGGTATTCAGGATCTTAACTCCGCTTAAGACCTGTCCGATTTTGTTTTTATCATTATCGAATGCCGCGATAATTTGCAGATTGAATTCCAGAAAACCAGGATACCCTAAAAGCGCAAAACCCAGCTTTCCTACCCCTACCAGGACAATCCTCCAGACAACATTAGTCCCGAGAATCTTCCCGATTTCCTTTTTAAGGATTTCTATATCATACCCGATTCCCCGACGGCCAAACTCTCCAAAATAAGAAAGGTCTTTCCGAAACTGCTCGGAAGAAATATTTAAAAAACGGGTAATTTCCCTGGACGAAGCAACCCCCTGCTGCTGCTCTAACCTTTTAAGGCTTCTTAAATATAAACTTAAGCGACGCGCTGTTTCCTGAGGTATAGCGAAACTATCTCTTGGCATTACTTAAGCGGCATATTTCAAGTTGCTTAGTTGTTTAATCCTTTTAAGCATATTCGGATGAGTACTTAATGACTCTAACATCTTATCAGCAAAAGAAAGTTTAATCTTTTTATTCTGTAATATGGCCAACTCTGCCATATCAATTGTCCCGCTCTTATCCAAATCCAGTTGCCTAAGGTCCCTTATTTCACTCATAGCCCGGGATGGATCATTAATGAAAAAAGCCTTTAACCCTTCAGACTCCTTCAAATCCTGGCGGTCAATCCTTGCCGCACCATATGCAAGCTTATAGAGGCTAGAGGCCAAAGCAGACGGCCGGTTTCCCAGAAGAACAGAACCTCTATCGGCAAAATATTCGCGTATTCGCGAGGCGTAGAGAACCAAAAGATTAGTGATAAAATAGAATACAAAAGCTAAGATACCGATCAACACTGTATTGCCACCGCTTCTTTCATTACGCCTGCGGCCAAAGAATAAAAAATGCCAGGCTATTCTATACATAATCATCGGTATTACCGAAAGAAGCGTAATGGTAAGAACATCACGATTTTTTAAATGGCTCAACTCGTGCCCTAATACAGCTTTGAGCTCTTCATCGCTAAGCAGGCTTAAAATCCCCTCGGTCACACAAACCCTGCCGTCTTTTAAGCCTCGGCCAAAAGCAAATGCATTTGGTATCGGAATATGGGCAACACCGATCCTGGGCATGGGAATATCAGCCTTCATGCTTAAAATCTCAACCATCTGGAATAATTTTGGGTTATCCTGGCGTTTGATATATTTTACACGCATGCTCCATTCTACCAGCTTCGGGCCCAGCATATACTGGATAAACATCAAACCCAAAGACACGATCAGATAAAAATAAAAATCTCCATAGCCCATATGCGTACCAATAAGCACGATCAGGGTATAGATAATACCGAAAAGAACGGTAAGCAAAAACCATAATCTTAAATGCAGAGAAAACATAACTTAACCGCCTCCTTTAACTGCTCTCTGCCTGTATCAGACAACAACTCATATATCTTCGGACAACTGGTGTTATAGATACGATCTCCGTTTACTTCCACAAATAACACCCTGTCTGACATAAGCCGTGTACACATAAGTCCGTCAATACTATGGATAACAACTTCATTCTTCATCTTTGTTACCCCCTTTAAGAATCAAAGTATTTGTTTCTGCTTCCGGAGCATAAGCATAATTTTTATTGACATAACAAATACCTTCCATTTTGATATGTTTTACATTGTCTATTTCCGGTATTGCAATATAAGCTGTAAATTGTTCGGCTAACATAGTACCTTTAATTGAATCACGTACAGCCT
>JAHKBC010000307.1 GCA_018825725.1 Candidatus Omnitrophota bacterium | reverse complement strand
CTGAGTTTCCCGCAGATTCTAAATAACCAAGAATCTTGCCGGTCTTTACCCGGATTACTTTGGCGCTGACATTGGCAAAGAAAGAACGCATATTAGACTCAGGCACATTACTGCCGCTTGAGGCAATAGCTTTTCCCAATACCACAAATTCCGCATTAGCCAATTTAGCCAACTTTATTGACTTCTTTTCAGAAATACCTACGACCTTGAAACCGGCATCCTGCTTAACAATCTTTTCTAAATCCGAGGGATCTAAAACAGTGTAGCCGCTTGTGATAAGCTTATTAGCTACTTTAGCCTCCACAGTCGAAAGATCAACCTCTGAGGCCCACCAGGAACGCTGCGGCATACCTATATTCTGCTCCGAAATTAATAGCAAAATTTTGGACTTAGAAGAAGGTGGCTCTTGGGCAAATGCCGTAAAAATAACAAAAAACAAAAATACTCCCAACCAGCAAATAACTCTTTTCATCCTTTCACCTCACTTTTTCTCTACTATACCTAATTCTTTAAATACGCTCGAATTATTTTCTGTTCTGAAACAGGCTTGTCTGACGCTCCAACAGCCGTACCCTCAATTTTCTGAATCACATCATAACCAGATGTTAATTTTCCGAAAATCGTGTGACGCATATTCAGCCAAGGAGTAACAACAGTGGTGATGAAAAACTGGCTGCCGTTTGTATTTGGTCCGGCATTAGCCATAGCTAAAATACCCGGGGCATCAAACTTTGCCACGGGGGTTACTTCATCTTCAAATGGTCTGCCCCAAATAGACTCCCCGCCTCTCCCGGTACCGGTAGGATCTCCACCTTGAATCATAAATTTCTTTATTACCCGGTGAAATATAATACCGTCATAGTAACCCTTTTCAATCAACCCCCGGAAATTCTCACAGGTCTTCGGCGCAACATCCGGCATAAGCTCTATCTCAATAATCCCCTGATTTGTTTCCAAAACAACTTTTTTTTCATCCATGGAATATACCCCGCTGGTTAACAAGAAAGTTAATAAGGTAAATAGGATTGTCTTTTTCATATCACATATTATATTTTAGTTAATTGGATTTGTAAATTAAAAGCTTATGAAAAAAATTTAATGTAATCTCAAGTTACACAGCCACATCTTTTAATTTGACTGATTTCTATTTTTGTTTGCCTTGGATGAAGTTATATGTTAACATAAAAACATGCTGCTTAAAATAAAAAAACGTATCGAAGAAGAGCTACCTAAATATATCGAAAACACCAACAAGCAATTTGGATTTAATAAAGCTTCGCCTTTATTATTTAGAGGGTTAAAAAACTTTGCCCTAGGAGCTGGAAAACGAATAAGGCCAACCCTTTTTATTATTGGATATTTGGGTTATGCAAAAAAAACCCCTCCCGGGCTATACCAAAGCGCCCTTGCTTTAGAACTCTTGCATGATTTTCTTTTGATACACGATGATATTATTGATAAATCCGATACCCGTAGAGGCCAATCTTCGCTACACAAGTATTTTGATAATAATCTCAAAAGTTACGGCAATATTAAATTTAGCGGCACTGACCTGGCAATAGTGGCGGCAGATATCATGTATGCCTTATCCATAAACGCATTCATGGGAATCCGGGAAAACCATGAGCGTAAAGAAGCTGCTTTAAGAAAATTTATTAGTTCCGCTATTTACACCGGAACCGGCGAGTTCATCGAACTTATATACGGAACAAACAAATTGCGGAATATTAGCCTAGAAGACATCTATAAAATATACGACCTTAAAACAGCCCGCTACACCTTTGCCTCTCCTCTATCAATAGGAGCCACTCTGGGCGGGGCTGGACAAAAAGAAATAGATTTACTTTTCACTTATGGTTTATATATCGGAAGGGCTTTCCAGATCAAAGATGATATAATCGGCACATTCTCAAAAGAAAGCGCAATCGGCAAATCCAATCTCACGGATTTAAGAGAAGCTAAAAAAACTATTCTCATATGGCACGCCTACAATAATTCTGATGTTAAAACCAAAAGCGAAATTGAGAAAATACTATCTAAAATTAATGCCGGCAAAACTGAGCTTATCAGGATGCGTAAGATATTGACGGATTCCGGTTCTCTGGATTATGCCCAAAGACAAATTAATCTTTCCCTGGCTAAGGCTAAAAGTTTTCTTAGCCGTTCCAAGATATCGCAAAGATGCAAAAAAGCACTCTCCGGCTACTGTCATAAAATACTCGGACCCTGAATCAGTTGTTTTTCTTAAAATGCAGATATGCCCATAAAAATCAGTATTGCCAAATCTGCCGGATTTTGCTTCGGCGTAAAAAGGGCCCTTGCTATTGCCTATAAAACCTGCCGCGAAAGCCGCAATGTCTATATGCTCGGAGATATCGTGCATAACGAAAATGTGGTAAAAGATATCGCTATAGCGGGGGTCAAAAAAATCAGCCGTCTCAAAAACGGCAAAGACAAAATCCTGCTTATCCGCGCGCACGGGGCATCAAAAAATACTTTCAGCAAAGCCCTGGATTCCAGTTACAAAATCGTGGATGCAACCTGCCCCATGGTAACCGATATTCATAATATCGCAGTAGAGCAAGAGAAGAAAGGTTTCGGAATAGTTATTATCGGAGATAAAAAGCACGAAGAAGTGCAGGGTATCGCAGGGCAGTTACGCAAAAAAGCTATAATCATTGACAACCAAAACAATATCCCCTTTAACCAAATAAAACGCTTAAACAAGGCCTGCGTAATCAGTCAATCAACACAAAATATCGAAATGGTCAAAAGAATAGTAGAAACACTAAAAAGATATATAAAAAACATCCACTTCTTTGACACCATCTGCCAAACTACACGTTTAAAACAAAGAGAAATTAGAAAAATGCCACTTATAAATGACGTAATGATAATTATCGGCTCCCGAGACAGTGCCAATACCAAAAGGCTCTATGAGATATCAAAATCCCTTAATCCTAAAAGTTATTGGATAGCTTCTGCGGCAGAGATAAAACCAGGCTGGTTTAAAAATGCTGCTTGTGTAGGAATAACTGCAGGGGCTTCTACTCCGGACTATTCAACTAACCAAGTTGTGGATTACCTAAAAGAACTAAAGAATTAACTTATTTCAATAAGCCGGTAGTCCAGGCTTCCCAACCCCAGGCTCGCGGCATAAGAAAGCTGGCGCATACCGTCTCTTTTAGGATGCGCTTCTTTAAACACGTCTTTTTTGCATACCTTCAAAACTAAATCCATCGCAGCCTTATCAATAGCTGCCGGATCCGTTGAAGCAAATATGCCGATATCCGGAGAAATACGCGGGTCGTCCTTAGCCAAACAATCGCATTCGGCCGTAATCTTAGTGGCAAAATTAATAAAAGCAGCTCTTTTCTTATGGCTGTCAAGAATGGCTTTAGCATATTCAACCATCCTCTCCTGGATATTAACCCCTCCCTGCTCCCAGGGGATATCGATTGAATGGAACTTGCAAGCAGCAATACAACTTGAACATCCAATACATTTTCCGCTATCGATAAAGGCCAAATTATCTTTCAAAGTAATTGCCTTAACCGGGCAAACCAGCAGGCAGGCAGAACAACCCGTGCATTTCTGCATAATCACAAAAGGGCAGATATGAGAATGTTGGGCAAGCTTTCCTTCGCGTGTAGCGCAACCCATCCCGATATTCTTCAGGGCCCCGCCAAAACCAGCCATAATATGGCCTTTGAAATGGGCTACGCCTATCAAGACATCTGCGTCTAGAAAACTCTTTACCACCTTGGCCGTTGTGATAAATTTTCCGTCTACCTTGACCTCAGCAATATTTTCTTTTTTTGCATCATCGGGAATAATCACATCAACACCTACTGCTTCCCTGGTAAATCCGTGTTCTTGAGACAGTTCCAGATGGTCCTGGCAATTATCCCTTCTTCCGCGATAAAGTGTATTTGCATCGCTAAGAAAAGGCAAAGCGCTATTTTGCCTGATATGGTCGCAGACTACTCTTAAATATTGGGGTTTAACAAATCCGGTATTCCCCTCTTCGCCAAAATGCAGCTTAACCGCAACCTTATTGTTTTCTTTTATAAAATCCAGGATTTTGCTCTCCTTAAGCAGCCTGGCTAATCTCTGCCGGATTTCATCCGGATTATGTGATTCATCAACCTTAATATAATACACATTGCTTTTTAAATCTTCCATGGCCACCTCACGCAAGCTTTAATTTTAGGAAAAAGTACATAATCAGCCTTACCCTTTAAAACAAAGGTCTTAATAATGCTGCCTTTAAGTAACCTCCTGGCTAGCTCCAGGGTTTTACCTGTCACAGAGACATCATCAACTATTAGGATACGGCTGTGTTTACTTCTTACGCTGATTTTATCTAGGCAAACCGGCTCTGCCCTCTGCGGAATATTAAACTCATCCCGATAATTTATCCGGATTATCTTTAAATCTGCGCCTATCCTCTCGGCTATAAGGCTGGCCGGCACTATTCCTCCGGAGGCAATTCCCACAACCAGATCAAAGCGCGCAATATTAATCTTTTTTAACTCAAAGCTTATCTTTTTAAAACTTATATTATTCATAAGAATTAACGGCTAATTATTCTTTCCTGTAACAAGCGGGATATAAGCCTTTAAAGCATTGATCCTTTCATCGGCATACGGATGCGAACGAAAATAGCCTAGGACACTCCAGTTAGGGCCTTCTTCATTTTTTATCTTTTCTAATGCCGATAATGAGCCATTTGGATTAAATCCGGATTTAAAAGCATACTTTGCGGCTAATCTATCTGCCTCATACTCATCCTGACGGCTATAACCTAATTCGATAAGGTTAAAAACCGTATCTATTCCCTGGGCTATAGCAGATGTATCTAATCCGGTTGAGCTGGATATTCCAGCAAATGCCAAACCCAATACCAGTTGATATGTCATATTCGCCTGCAATTTTTTGGCAATATGCCTTGCTGCTACATGGCCTACTTCATGGCCTAAGACATAAGCAAGTTCATCATCATTCAATACCTTGATCAACCCCTGATAGATATAAATAAAACCCCCGGGTAAAGCTAATGCATTTAACTCCTTATCCGCCAGGACCGCAAAATAATAACTAATGTCCTTGCGGTCAGAGACAGCAGCTAGTTTTCTGCCTACACTTTCTACTCTCTCCTTTAACAACGGATCATAAACTAAGGCGTGCTTTTTGAGCAGCTCCTTTTGCACACTCTGGCCTATAGAGACTTCTGTCTGGCTATTAACCCAGATTACCTCACTTCTACCGGTAGCGGAATTATATAAAGTTGCGCAACCGGATAAAATACACATAACGCATAAACAAAATACAAAACCAACTAGCCTTTTTACCATATAAATTGTAGAAGAGAATTTTGCCCGGATGGACTGATGCGCAGGGTAAACATAACTTTATCTTTCTTAACCGAAACATTGTACCCGCCGGCATCTTGGCCTCCTATAACCATGAATTGATTATTGCTGAAGAACTGCCGGTAATATTCCACAACCAACGCAGGAGGTTCATCTATATTGTAAATAACAATGCGCGCGTTACTGCCACGGCTCATACTTTTTTCTACCTCTACCGCGCCTGGAGGAAGAGGGATTTTCTGGCCCAGGATATCCAGCTCCTGCTGG
>JAHKBC010000306.1 GCA_018825725.1 Candidatus Omnitrophota bacterium | reverse complement strand
TTTTATTCTTGCTGGGCCTGGCTTCTTCGCCGGATTCGTAAGTAGAATAAAAATACGGCTGTTTAGCGTTAAATTCTCCGGCACAGGTATCCACTAATTTAAAAACCGGCTTGATATTATTCTTCTTTCTTGCCTCGCGCACCTTATCCTCCTTAGAATTCAACATATAGGCTAATTGCCTGTCTGAGAATCCGTCTTCTTTAGCCTCCCTTAATAAATCTGCCGGGATGCGAATTTCTTCATCGCCATTGGAACACCGGTATTTTCTGATTTTATCCTCGAGTTCTGCCAGCTCTTTTATATTATTAATAAACCAGCGGTCAATGTGGGAGAGCTCATATATTTCATCCACAGAGATCCCGGCTTTAATCGCATACCTCAAATAAAATATCCTCTCGTCATTAGGGATGCGGATTTTGTCCCGGATTATCTTTAATAATCCGTTTTCAGGGGCTTTAAGCATTTCATCCGTAATCTTATCCTTACCGTCGGCTCCCAGGCCAAAACGAGAAATCTCTATGGAGCGAATACCTTTTTGTAAAGCCTCCTTAAAACTTCTTCCGATAGACATCGCCTCCCCCACTGCCCGCATAGAGGTATTGAGAATTCTTTCTGCGCGGGGAAACTTTTCAAAAGCAAACCGGCATATTTTAAAAACACAGTAGTCCACTGTTGGCTCAAAAAAAGAGGTAGTTTTACCGGTAACTTGATTCATTACCTCTGGAAGCGTAAGGCCCACGGCCAACTTAGTAGCTACCCGCGCAATAGGAAAACCTGTAGCCTTGGAGGCCAATGCCGAAGAACGCGAAAGCCGCGGATTTACTTCAATTATTACAATATTGCCGTTATCTGGATTTTGACCAAATTGAATATTCGCCCCTCCACCGGTTATGCCTATCTTGCGTATTATTCTTTTAGAAAGATTAACAAAATTATTATACTCCTCGGCAGTTAAGGTCTGGGAAGGCGCAACCACCATGCTGTCGCCGGTATGCACCCCCATGGGATCAACATTTTCCATAGAAGTAATCATAATGACATTATCCGCGCAATCACGCATTACCTCAAATTCAATCTCTTTCCAACCCAACACCGACTGCTCTACTAAAATCTGATGCACGGGGCTAACCTCTAAACCCTTATCCAGGGCAATTTCCAGTTCTTCCTGATTATAGACGGTAGCGCCTCCGCTGCCGCCAAGGCAATATGCCGGACGCAGAATCAGAGGGAAGCCGATAGCTAAACCGATTTTGATGCCCTCTTTCAACGTATTAGCAATACCGCTCTTAGGAACATCAACATCAATCTCCTGCATGGCCTTCTTAAAAAGCTTGCGGTCTTCGGCGCAAGAGATTGCTGCGATCGAAGCTCCAATGGATTCTACGCCGTATTTTTTCAAAATACCCTGCTTCATCAGGAAAAAAGCTAAGTTCAAACCAGTTTGGCCTCCCAGAGTAGGCAATATCGCATCCGGTTTCTCCTTAGCGATAATCTTAGTCAATATATCCACATTCAAAGGCTCAATATAAGTAACATCTGCTAAACCAGGATCAGTCATAATTGTGGCGGGGTTAGAATTTACCAGAATCGTAAAATATCCCTCTTCCTTCAATGCCTTGCATGCCTGAGAACCTGAATAGTCAAACTCACAAGCTTGCCCGATAACTATCGGGCCTGAACCTATCATTAAAACCTTTTTTATATCTTTGCGCCGAGGCATATCTGCTCCTTAAGTTATAAATTCTTGGTGAATTTCTTCAGTATCCCGTTTACTTCATTGCATCCAGGGCTAGGCAATAGGTATTGCACGCCCATAAGCTTTAATTTCTTGCTCTCCATCTGCTCCACGCTACGGTCGTTAAGATTAAATTCTGTAATCTGTATATGCCGGACTTTATTGAGCGAATCCATATCCACTACATAAGAGTGGTTCTGAGAAGTAATCTCACCCTTATAAAAACCTGGATTATACAGAGGATAATTAACCCCATGGTGCCCAACCTTCATCCGGTTTATTTTTGCTCCCAGGCTATAAGCTAAAGCCTGGTGCCCGGTTCCAATGCCTAAAACAGGAATTTTACCGATTAACCCTTTGAGGTTATCCGTAATCTCTTTAAAAGAAAGGTCGTTCTCTGGCCCGTTAGAAACAATTAAACCTGAGGCTTTGCTTTTTAGAATATCCTGGGCAGTATAGTTATAAGGAAAAATCTGGACAGAAAAACCCAACATTTGCAACTGGCCCAGGATGCTATTGGTTACACCCAGATCTAAAACAGCTATTCTTTTTCCCCGCGGCCTGCCGACCAACAACGGTTTCTTCACGGAAATGCTTTGGATAAAATCTCTACCCTTACCCCCCTCTTTATAAACCTTTATTTTAGATAATAACTCTGCCGGACGGCAAGTATTAGTTGAAATGATCCCTAACATCTCGCTCTTTTGGCGGATATGTACGGTTAAAGTACGCGTATCGATCTGGCTTAATATAATTAAATCCTGTTCCCGAGCAAAACTATCCAGGCTTGACTTAGCCTGCCAGTTGGAATAAATACCGGGCTTGTTTTTTATTACCAGGCCGCTAACCCAGCACTTCTCGGATTCATTGAATTTAGGGGCAATCCCGTAATTACCAATCAATGGATAGGTTAGAATTAAGATCTTACCCGCATTACAAGGATCTGTTAGCATCTCCTGATACCCCACTACCGCAGTATTAAATACTACTTCTCCTATCCTTTCTCCTTCAACTCCCTGAGATTCACCCTGGAAAATTTTACCATCTTCCAACATTAACATTGCCTTCATTTCTTTAGCTCCTTTTGTTTCAGAATAGATTTAGCACAAGATATAGCCTGCTCAACAGAACCTACGTTAATTACACCCGGAATATTCCATGATTTTAGACTGATTACCGGAATGCCAAGTTGCAAACAATAGGCTATTTCAGAAAGAGTTCCGGATGCACCTGGTAAAGCTATTACCAGGTCTGCGCTGGCTACGACTAAAACATTTCTAGCTAACCCTATTCCAGTAGGAATAACAATATCTATAAATTTATTAGCATCTTTTTTATTGTAACTTGGTATAATACCTATAGTTAGGCCATTAGCAGACTTAAAACCTTGACAAACCGCCTTCATTGTTCCACTCAGTCCACCAGAAACTAAAACACCAGCCACTTTAGCCAGTTTTATGCCTAATTTATGGGCAATTTGCTCCACTGCCTTCGTACACCCGTGTCCACCTATTACACTAACCACTCTTTTACGCATATTCTTAAGCCTTATACTATTATTGCGCCTGGACTGAATTCCCGCGCACATCCTAAGTTCCTGTGCGGGATCGCGTTTCCTATATCTAAATCTCTGGGAAACGTGAGAACCTGTCCTAATTCGATTCTGTCCACCTATTAATTGCGCCTGGACAGAATCGAACTGTCACACCCAGCTCCGGAGGCTGGTGCCCTATCCATTGGGCCACAGGCGCTCAACTTTTCTTTTGTATCCGCCGTGTTAAACCAATGCTTCTTTTATTCTGGAGAGTACAAACTCTCGGTCTTCTACCTTTAATTGCTGAACGGAAAATCTTGAAACTTTAGCCGCACCTTTACGCAACATCATCTTCTCCATATAATTAAGGCAGCGTGTATTACCTGCTCCGCTGCCATATGTTGTAAACACAATTACCCTTTTATACTCTACCCCAAAACACTTATCCAGGTAGGTATTCATCGCCGGCGTTGGACCGAATGCCCAAACAGGGGTACCTAAACAGATTAATTCAAAAGGGCCAAGGTCAAAATTAACCGACTGAATAACCGCTCTTTTGTGCCAGAAGGCACGCTTGGCTTGGGAGAAAAAAGAGCTCTTCTCGTCCAAAGATTCCAATTCTATAATATCTACGCCTTGGGATTGTTTTAATTGATCAGCCAGAAGATCTCCGACCTTCCTGGTATTTCCGGTATAAGTACTATAGATAATTACTGATTTCATAAATTTGGTAGGGTAAAAAAAATGCGTAATACCTATTTAGGTATGCGGTCAAGTTGCCCTATATTATATACGGTTTAAGCATATTTATCAAGAAAAGTTTGCGTATAAAATAGGCTGATTTTATTAGCTGGAAGGCAGGTAGTCAAACTTCTCAACCCCCAGGATACTTAATACAACCTTCAAAGAAATTGGGGATGGGATAAATAAAATATAACCTTCGATCTTATCCGGAACTGACTCCACCCAGAAAAAGGTTTCAAAACATATCGTGGGGATATCATCCTTGCGGGAGCGGCTCACAGTCAAATCCAGCATTTTGCTGGACTTCCCGGAATCATATGAAGGAGGGGTAATCATAAGGGATACGCTGGTCATGTGCCCCATAGCGGTAAGGTAAGAACCAAACATAACCTGCCCGATCTCTTTAAGAGCAGAAATACGCATATCAACATTCATTTCAAAACCAGCTTTTAAGGTAGCGCCCAAAAGAGTATTCACTATAGCCTGGGATATCTCATCTTCAAAAATAATCACCAGATGCCCGGAAATCTTCTCCGGGATATCCGAAGCCACTACCGTTATCCTGGGGACTCCGCCGATGACCATCTGTAATTCCTCTGCGCTATTAAAAATTATCTCTGCGGTAGGATTCATCCTTACGGGCTTATCAATGAATTCAGAAAGCGCGGTAGCGGCGCTGCCTACGCTAATATGGCTTAACTCCCGAAGCGCATCTATCTGGATCTTACTTAATATATGGGAATTGTTCTCTATCATGCGTTTAAGTTTTTAAAAAAATTGGATTATTCTTTTACCACCCTTGCCCGACGCAAAAGCTCAAAAGGGACCTGGATGCCAGTATCTCGGGCGGTATTCATATTCACAAAAATATCATATTCCTTTAGCATTTCAATAGGCAGATCTGCCGGTTTAGCCCCTCTTAATACCTGGGCTACTCTTGTTCCGGCTAACTCGCCAAGTTTTACGTTGTCTGCCGAGACCACCAGCAAAACTCCCTGTTTGCTTCTTTCCTGAAGATGCGCAACCGTAGGCAAGCCGTGCCTCTTGGCTACTTCCAGGATCACACCCACGCTTTTGCCAACCAGGGTACTTCCGGTAATAAATATGGAATCAACTTTGCCGACCAGGCCTTCGATTAGGCCCCTGGCTTCTTCGAGACTTGTAAGATTAACCGGGATGACCTCTAGACCCAATTCGCTCTGTAATACCTTTAGCGCCGACAACTGCAAGAAACTGTTTCCCTCTTCTTGATTATAAATAACTCCGATTGTTTTTACGGGGCTGACATAACGCATTATTTTAATCATAGACTGCAATTTAACCCAGGTGCTTGTGCCGGTAGCATTATTGCCCGACCTTTCCCAGCTATTTACTATACCGGATCCTACAGGATCGAAAACCGTGCAGAAAACAATCGGGATATTCTTAATCTCTTTGGTGGCGAACACAGATGGTATTGTGCCTAAGGTTATCAGCAGATTTAAGCCTTTGGTTTTAAAATCATTCATTATCTTAACAACATTGTCTTCTATGCCGTCAGCATTTCTAACATCAAATTCCACATTATTTTCATCATAGCCTTCTTTTTTCAATTCAGAAACTATGCCTTTTAGACTTTGAGTATAAAATTCTTCATTGCTGTACTGAAGGACGCCTATCTTAATCATCTTTTGAGAAAAAGCATTATTAAAGCAAGAAATACTTAACATTAGAGACAAAAATAAGCTAAGTATCCCCTTTACCATGATCTCCTCCTTTTAAAATTATAGCGATTTATTACAAAAGTTTACTTTGACGTTCGATTTTTGCCCACTCGTCCCTTAGAGTGACTATGCGGTTAAAAACCGGCTTGCCTGGCAGACTATCAATAGCATCAACAATAAAATAGCCTAGTCTTTCAAACTGATAACGATCCCCCTTAACTGCTGTTTTAAGCCCAGGCTCAAGCTTACAATTAGGCAAAACTTCCAAAGACTTGGAGTTCAAGTTTACAGTAAAATCTTCCCCCTCTTTAGTATCATTGGGGTCGCGCTTATTAAAAAGAGTGTCGTAGAGCCGGACCTCGGCATTTAGAGCGTGCGAATTAGACACCCAGTGTATGGTACTTTTTACTTTACGGCCATCAGGCGAATCGCCTCCGCGAGTCATTGGATCATAGGTACAGTGAATTTCTTTTATTTTTCCTGTTTCTTCATCCCTGATAATCCCTACGCACTTAATAAAATAGGCATAACGAAGCCTTACTTCGCGTCCCGGGCTAAGACGGTAGAACTGTTTAGGAGGATCTTCGCGAAAATCCTCCTCTTCAATATAAATCTCGCGTGAAAAAGGAACCTTGCGACTGCCCATTGCGAGGTCTTCGGGATTATTCACGCAATCAAATTCTTCGGTCTGATCATCGGGGTAATTATCAATAATGACTTTTAGCGGGCGCAATACTCCCATTACCCGCGCAACTTTTTTATTTAATTCCTCACGGACACAGTTTTCCAGGACCACCGTCTCCACAATGCTGTCTACCCTGGCCACTCCAATTTGGTCGCAAAACATTCTTATGGATTCCGGTGTGTATCCGCGCCGGCGCAATCCCGAGAGGGTGGGCATACGCGGGTCATTCCAGCCGCTGACATATTTTTTCTGCACAAATTCCAAGAGTTTTCGTTTACTTAAGACTGTATGGCTTAAATTAAGCCGGGCAAATTCAATCTGCTGGGGATGATGAATGCCCAATTCATCTAAAATCCAGTCATACAAAGGCCGGTGCACTTCAAATTCCAAGGTACATATGGAATGAGTAATTCCTTCTAAAGAATCCGATATACAATGGGTAAAATCGTAAGTAGGATAAACGCTCCATTTATCCCTAGTTCTATGGTGAGAGACTTTTCTGATACGGTAGAATATCGGGTCACGCATCAATAGGTTAGGATGGCTCATGTCAATCTTGCCGCGCAAGACTTTGGACCCGTCTGGAAATTCGCCATTCCTCATTCGGGTGAATAAGTTTAAGTTTTCTTCAATGCTGCGGTTGCAAAAGGGGCTTTGTTTACCGGTTTCAGTAATTGTTCCACGATCTCTTCTAACCTCTTCCAGCGACTGATCGCAGACAAAGGCCTTGCCTTTTTTAATCAACTCTATAGCGTATTCATATAATTTCTCAAAATAATCCGAGGCATAATAGAGGCGCTCCTGCCAATCAAACCCTAGCCACTTCACATCCTCCTGGATAGAATGAACGTATTCGGTCTCTTCGGTTTCAGGGTTGGTGTCGTCGAAGCGAAGATTACACAATCCGCTGTAATCGCGGGCAAGGCCAAAATTCAGACAGATACTTTTGGCGTGACCTATATGCAGGCAACCGTTGGGTTCCGGAGGAAAACGCGTATGCACGCGCCCATCGTTTTTACCCCGGGCAAGATCAACATCAATAATTTCACGGATAAAATTGTTGGAGGATTTGTTTGTTTCCATAGACTCTTTTCTTAAGGTTTTTGAGCGCTATAATTTTACCCATATTATATACCAACTGGCTTAAATAACAAGTACTTAGGATAAGCTCAAGGATAATGTAAACTATTTATGGATAAACTGCAAAATATGGATGGTTACAATCGCGCTGCCAAAAGCCATACGCACGCAGCGAACTAATTGTTTTACGACAGGGCTCTGTTTATGGAAGAATATATCTACTAGGCTCTCGCAGATAAGGAAAAATCCGGCAATCAGAGCTACGATGTCGATAATCAACGGGTCCAGATAGCTGCATGAGTTTACGCTTTTATTGGCCGTAAGTTGAATGTAAGCGGCAAAATATGAAATAGTTACAGACATAACTAGCGCCAAAGCAAGGGTGCGATTCAAGGAGGAGCTCACATTAATCTGGCTTTTTAGTATAGGTATTTTTCCTATGGGTTATTCTCCTGCCGGTTGTAGTTTCCAACTCAGTAATTTTTCTTCTTTATTGAAAAATAGATAAACCCGAGGCGTATTAAAGTATTTTGTCGGATGCCGGTATAAACATCTTTCTTTTCCCTTTACGTCCCGGCAAACAATCGGTTCCAGATAGTTGTCAGCAATATCTTGCTTGATTATCTCGGCGCCTAAGCGTCCCTCAACAATATCCTTTCGTAATCGAGAGAGCCCTTTAACCTGGCTCTCTATGTAAACTTCAATCCCTTTTTGGTTATCCCCAAGCCTTTTTAGCATTAATAGCCCTTGAGTGTTATAGCCTGAGGCGCAACCGCCGATTAAAACAATAGCCAAAATATAAAAAATAATTTTAATCTTCATTATCCTTAATAATACTTGTGCAGATATGGCTTCAGATTTATTTTGACGCCAATGAAATGATTCTGAACCTTATTTTTTACATACATTTTACAGCCATAAAATGATGGGGTCAATGTTAAAATGTCTGCAACGCATAGCTTTTATACAACGTGCGCCCAAACATCAATAAAATTTTTCTGATAGGAGATAAGTTGGATGAGTTTCGCAACTGGCACATTACAGAGGAAGTAAAGAAATTGTATCAAGATGACCTAGCGCCCCCTTAAACTGTGCCAATATTTAAGGTATAATATGGGCATTGATGTGTTGCAGTAAGAATTATCTGTTTTTGGGGGGTGATTTTATAACAAATTACAGGAGCGATACATTTAAACAAGCCTTAGCCTCTGTAACAAGTTCACAGATTAAGTCTTTGACTGAGATTATCTTTTTAATCCGATAGGCATTACTGCCACACATGGCAAACCCCTTGTCCAGCTCGCCCCGGTAAGCATACAAAAGCGCCTTGGCAATACAATAATTAACTTTTTTGGCATCACAAGTATACAAACATTGATATTCGCAACCAAAATCTATACGTTCCCCTTTGGAAATCCTATTCACAAATTCATTACGGATAACCCTTCCTGGCAGCCCCACCGGACTCTGGATAATTACAATATCCTCTTTTCTGGCTGAGATATATGCCTCTTTATATTTCAGGGATACATCACATTCGTGCGTACAGACAAAACGCGTAGCCATTTGTACTCCACTTGCACCTAAACGTATAACCCTGGCAATATCTTTACCATCATAAATTCCTCCAGCAACAATAACAGGGATACGCGATTTGTCGTTCTCAAAAGCGCGCGTAACCGCCAATACCTCAACCAGGATTTTATCCAGAGAAACATGCTCTTCATCAGCAAGCTCGGCCAAACTATAACCCAGATGCCCACCGGCAAGCGGCCCTTCGACAACAATAGCATCAGGCAGGCGCTTATACCTCCTGGACCAAGTATTGCAAATAATCTGTGCTGCCCGCGCGGAAGAAACAATCGGAACAAGTTTAGTCTGATGATTCTTAATCAAAGACGGTAAACGTAACGGTAGGCCAGCCCCGGAAATAATCACATCCACAGATTCAGCTTGAGCCGCCTCCACTAGCTCATC
>JAHKBC010000305.1 GCA_018825725.1 Candidatus Omnitrophota bacterium | reverse complement strand
GAAATTAATCTCAAGGATTTGCTTAAAAAATTGGCTAAAGACCAGATAAGTTCTATACTCGTAGAAGGAGGTGGAACGCTTATCGGCTCTTTGTTTGACGAAAAACTGGTGGATAAGATTATGTTTTTTATCAGTCCCAAGATTATCGGAGGAAAAGAGGCTACCAGCTCGGTGATGGGCAAAGGCATAGCGCGCATTGAACAGGCAATAAAGTTAAGGGATATAAAATTAAGGCGATTCGGAGAGGATTTTTTAATAGAAGGGTATCCGATAAATTAACCCAGCACCTTCTAAATAACTCAATAATTTAAATTCATAAGTATTCTTTTAATATCTGAATGCTTAAAAGGTGCTGGATAAGTTCGCAGACGCCATAATAATAAAGGAGGAGGTCTATAACTTATGTCGCAGCTTTGCTGCTTCCATAAGTTATCTGCTCACTTATGTTTTCGGGGATAATTGAAGAACTTGGAGAAGTCAGGAAGATTTCCCGGATAGGAAATAATTCTGTCCTTGAGATCAAGGCAGATAAAGTAACCGAAGATGTTAAGATAGGCGATAGTGTTGCGGTTAATGGGGTGTGTCTTACTATAATCAAGAAAGAGATTTTATCTTTTGAGGCTATTCCTGAGACACTCAAGGTAACTAACCTGGGCTTGCTTAAATTTGGGGATAAGGTAAATTTAGAGCGGAGTTTAAAAGTTGGAGACAGGGTATCCGGCCACTTTGTCAGCGGGCATGTTGATTGCTTGGGAATTATCCGCAAGAAAAATTATCTGCAAGGTAACCTTGGGTTTGAAATAGCTGTACCAAATAAGTTCATGTGTTACATTTTGCCTAAAGGTTCGGTTGCCGTTGATGGCATTAGCCTGACTATAGCCGATAAAAGATCTTCGAGTTTTACTGTTTATATTATCCCGCACACCTTAAAGAATACCACCTTAGGATTCAAAGGCCCATCGCATAAGGTCAATATTGAATTTGATATGTTGGCCAAGAGAAGGTAAGATAGGAACTGTTCCCTTAGTTTCTATTCTTGTTTTTCCCGCCTTTTTCTGTTATACTAAACAAATAATATATACTTCGTTTTTGACCGGTAAGTTTGATATTGTCCCTTGCTTATAATAATAATTATATAAAAAGCTCGGGATGACTTTTTTGGTAATTAGAAAATATAGAAAATCACGGGGCGTGGCTCAGTTTGGCTAGAGCGCAACGTTCGGGACGTTGAGGTCGACAGTTCAAGTCTGTCCGCCCCGATTAAATGATGCACGCGGACAGAGAAGTCCTTTAAAAGTTTCCGCCACAAAGTGTGGCGGACCCGCCAAGGCAGTTTGGCGGGCAAGTCTGTCCGCCCCGATTAAATTTATCCCGTAGTGTTTTTCTTTTCTGGCGTTTGAGTATACTATCCGGAATTACTATGTTTAAGTTTTAGATGAAAAAACAGCTGCATATATATATTAGCGGCCAGGTACAGGGAGTGGGTTTTCGGTATACAGCCAGGGAAATTGCTGACGAAACCGGTATCTGTGGTTGGGTAGCCAACTTGCGTGATGGCAGGGTTGAAATTGTAGCTGAGGCCGAAGAGGATGCCCTCAAAAGTTTTTTAGTAAAAATAAATACCCAATTCAGCCGTTATATTCAAGATACGCAAAGTCAGTGGCTTGCGGCGAGCGGCGAATATAAAGATTTTGAAATCCGTTTCGAATAACCTATGCGGTATGGGATATTCTCCGATATCCACTCTAATCTGGAAGGATTAACTTCGGTTATCCAGGCCTATCAAAAAGAGGGCATTGGCCAATACATTTGCATAGGCGATCTGGTTGGTTATGCCGCTGATCCTAATGAATGCGTGAGCCTGGTTAAGGAATTAGAGGCAGTAACCGTAGCCGGCAACCATGATTGGGCGAGCGTTGGTCTGCTCTCATCTGGAAATTTTAATTTCGCAGCCCAAGAAGCAGTCATCTATACCCAGGAAAAGCTAAATCCGGAAAGCAAGGAGTATTTAAAATCCCTACAGTTGGTTTATAAAAATCAGGATTTTATTTTGGCCCATGGAACACTGGCGAACCCGGAATATTTCAATTATATGCTTGATCGGGATGCAGCCAGGTCTACTTTTAAGCTTATGGAGGGGAAAGTTATTTTTGTCGGCCATTCTCATGTACCGGGTTTTTTTAATCAGAATCCGGCAGGTGATATCGCTTATCAGGAGGCTGATAAGCTGGATTTGAGTCAAGCAGGAAAATATATCGTTAATGTCGGAAGCGTTGGTCAACCCAGGGATGGCGATCCGCGGGCCTGTTATTGTATTTACGATAGTGAGAGGATGATTGTAGAAATCAAAAGGGCCAGTTATGATATTGAAAAGGCCAGGGATAAAATTATTCAGGCTGATCTGCCTTCGTATTTAGGGCAGCGGCTTTTATGCGGAGTTTAGCATGGAAGAGGTAAAAAAAGAGATAGAGAATGTGCGGAAATTAATCCGCAGGCACGATTACAAATATTATATTTTGTCTCAACCGGATATTGCGGATAAGGAGTACGATGATTTAATGCGCAGGCTCCGAGAGCTGGAAGAAAAATTCCCTCAGTACAGGACCGAGGATTCTCCAACTATGAGGGTAAGCGGCGGTATTTTGGAGGGGTTTAAGACCGCTCAACACATCCAGAAGATGCTCTCTTTGGATAATACTTATACTTTCGCAGAACTTAAAGCGTGGGAAGATAGAGTCAAAAGAGGCCTGGGTAAAGATGAAAGAATAGAATACGTTGCCGAATTAAAGATCGATGGGGTAAGCGCCAACCTTACTTATAAAAAAGGGAGCCTGTTTTCCGGGGTTACCCGCGGTGACGGCCAGATTGGTGAGGATGTAACTAGTAATATTAAGACTATTCGTTCTATACCTCTGGTTATGCTGACAGCTGATTCACCGGACTTGATTGAGATTCGCGGCGAGGTTTATATGTCTAAGAAGGATTTTCAGGCTCTGAATAAAGATAAGGAATCAGCAGGAGATGTTTTATTTGCTAATCCTCGCAATGCCGCCAGCGGTTCTTTGAAATTGTTGGATACTAATATTATTAATAAGCGCAGGCTTAATTTTTATGCCCATTCCTTGGGAGAGTATAGAGGGGTCGAGATTGCTTCGCAATGGGATTTTTTAGAGCGCCTTAAATCCTTTGGGTTGCGGATTAACCCGTATTCCAGGCTTTTTAAAAACCTGGATGAGATTATAGAATATTGTCGGCAGATGGAAAAGAAAAGAGAGTATATTGATTATGAAATAGACGGAGTGGCGATTAAGGTCAATAGTATAAGGCAGCAAAAGAGCCTGGGTTTTACCCTAAAGAGCCCGCGCTGGGCAATTGCCTATAAATTTCCCTCTAAATCCGCCACAACCACTATTTTAAAAATTAATGTTAACGTTGGCAGGACCGGAGTGATTACCCCTGCCGCTGAGTTAACTCCGGTAGAATGCGCAGGCGTAACTATTCGCCATGCCACACTGCATAATTTTGATGAAATAAAAAGGCTTAAGGTCAGAGAGGGTGACAGGGTATTAATTGAAAGGGCCGGGGATGTAATCCCTAAGGTAGTTAAGGTTGTTGAGCATAAGGGTAAAAAAGAATTTAGAGTGCCTAATGTATGCCCTGCCTGCAAAGGAAAAGTAGTTAAGGAAAAAGAAGAGGACGTGGCTTACCGCTGTATTAATTCTTCATGTCCTGCCCAGCTAGAGAGAGCCTTGATCCATTTTTCCTCCCGTCAAGCTATGGATATCCAGGGAATGGGTGAATCAGCTGTAAGCCAATTGGTAAGTTTAGGGCTAGTCAAAAGTTTTGCCGATATCTATAAAATAACTAAGCAGGACTTATTAAAAATGGAATTGTTTAAGGATAGGAAAGCTGATAATTTAATCATGGCCATTGCCAAGAGTAAGTCTCAGCCTTTATCACGTTTAATCTATGCCTTGGGCGTCCGGCATGTTGGAGAAAAGGCAGCTTTTGTTTTAGCCAGTAAATTCAGAAATATGGAAAATCTAGAGGCAGCTACAAAAGATGATTTTGAAGCAATCTATGAGGTGGGTGTGGTTATGGCAGAGTCTATAGTAGATTATTTTTCACTTGCCCAAACTAAAAAATTAATCCAAGATTTAAGAAAATCGGGCCTGAATTTCCGAGAAATCATTAGTAAAGACAAGATAACCAGGTTCAGCGGCAAGGCAATAGTATTTACCGGAGAGATGAGTAATTATAGCCGTTCCCAGGCTGAACGGTTAGCTCGTCAGGCAGGGGCGAATCCTATTAAGAGCGTAAGTAAACATACAGATTTTGTGGTAGCGGGTGAAAATCCCGGCTCCAAATATAAAAAAGCACTCGATCTTGGCGTTAAGATAATTAATGAAATGGAATTCTCCCGTATGTTGAATTCTTTATGAGGACGGGATTTTCACCCGATAAATTTAAGCGGCTTAAGCGGATAAGGAGATGATCAAATGAAGCAGCACGTGCTAAGCACTATCAAATATGTACTAATTATATTTATGGTTATCAGTCTTACGGGTTGTGAGGCCTTTGTGCGTAAATTTACCCGCAAGCCTAAAAAAGATAAATATCAAAAAACTGAATTAGTCCTGATACCGGAAGTATATCAGGCGCTTCAAGAACCCAGGGACGAACTTTACCGCCAAAATTTTCTTTATTGGAAGAGCTGGCATGATGAATTAATCAGTTCTCTTACTGATAAGGCTATGATGAATCATAAAAAACAATTAGATTGTTTAAAGGAGGCGTTTAAATATCTGGATGAAATTAAAAAATTATTGCCGGAGAATAAAAGGGTATTTTTAGAAAGGCAGATTAAAAGATTGGCTGATTTAGAGGCATTGGTCAAACGTGACCCTTATGGAATTTATATTACCTATAATCGCCTCACTGCTGAGCAGATAAAGTTGAATATTATAAGAGATTTTTCTTATGAGAAGATTAAGGGGTCTTTTTTATGATATTAGAGTGCGTAGTTGTCGGTTTTGTGCAAACCAATTGCTATATATTGGCGGCTAAATTCGCACAAAGCGCGGTAATAATCGACCCTGGTGATGAGGAGCCCAAGATCAGGGCAGTTCTATCCAGGCATAAATTGCGCGCGGGCCTGGTTATTCTTACTCACGGACATTTTGACCATATTGGCAGCGCGCATAAATTTTCTGTTCCCGTATATATACATAACAGGGAACGCGATTTCTTAAACGACCCTAACCTGAATTTGTCGGGATTTGCGGGTATTTCTTTTACCCTTAAGGCGGATGTCAGGGGAGTTAAAGATAAAGATATCATTAGTCTGGAAGGGATAGAATT
>JAHKBC010000304.1 GCA_018825725.1 Candidatus Omnitrophota bacterium | reverse complement strand
TATTTTTTATTCTTTTTTAGCACAATAATCTCTTTCGGAAAATTCCTTAGATATTTAAAGATTACCGGATCGCCTTCCAAGGCATCCTGAGGGCAAAAAACCAAACCCCTTTTCTTGAAACCTCCTTCAGTCATGGCTTCAATCATAACATTCACATCCCCACAATGATCAAGATGCCGGTGAGTAAGAATAACCGCATCCAGTTTAGAAGGGTCTAATTTTGGCCTGCTCTTGGCGCAATGCACGATACTACCCGGGCCAGGGTCAATAATTACATTGGTACCTTGGCAGGATATCCATAGCCCCGCAGATGCCCGTAATTGTTTAATCATTACAAAACGAGCGCCCGCCGTTCCCAGGAATTTTATAAAATCCGGGGACGATTCTCCTTTACCCTGAGAACCACCCTTGAGAGATTTTACTTTAACCATAGATTTCTCAATTCTTTATTAATTACTTCCATCTGACTATAAGATAATTGAGCCTTAAGTAAATCTGCCCCTGATTTCATATGTTTATTATTCTTCCTTGTATGGATAAATTCTTCTACGCCTAAAATCCTGGCTCCCTGCAGCCGAGAAGAATCCGCTACCTCCCGGTCATCAGAGACTACTATAACGATCTTGGGATTAACAGCAGCCTGAACCATTTGTTTTATCAAGTCATCCGCGCTTATATCAAGCGAATAGATAATCCTGCTTTGATAATCATCTCCTCTAGGGGTATTACTAACCGGATAACCATCAAATACTATTCTAACCTTATTTTTGGGGCTCCCGCAGAGACTCTGGCTACTGATTAACTGCATCAAAGCGAATCGGTCATCTTTTATTCCTTGAGGCTTGGTATAGGAAGGGTGCTTAATTACGTTGTAGCCGTCGATTATGAACTCCAAGGACATAGATTAAACCTCCAGCAGAACTATAGATTACTAAAAAAACAAAATTTACCAGGGAAAGAGCAAAAGCCAGGTCTTTGGAAATGCCAATTTTTCCCAGGAGAAAAATGATTAAAAGGTCACGCACACCCAAACCACCCAGCGAAATCGGCAGCATAGTTACCGAACTGACTATCGGTAGAAAAATAAAGAAATAAATTATATTGGTTTTTATCCCGAATGATAACGCGACGATATAATAAACAATAGGAGATATGCCCTGGATTAAGAGCGAAGTAAAAAGATTTAAGACTATAATTCTTTTTTTGTTACGAAAAGCGTGCACCTCTTCATGTAAAATTCTTATAACATCTTTTAATTTGCCGGGGCCGGGCCTTGATAAAAAACGGTTCAGGTGAGAATAAATATACTGATTAAATATCACTACCAGAATTATTATTAAGACACTACTGATTATTCCAATGGAAACAAAGATAAAATTGTCCTGGATGAGTTTATGCCCAAAAAAAATGGAGACTAAAACAACAATAACCAGGCCTACGTAGCCGCTTAGCCTATCCAGAAAAACGGTAGCCAACACTTCTCCGGGTTTTTTGGTATATACCGAAAGGTCGACGCTGCGTATAAAATCACCGCCGATAGTCGAAGGAAGAAAGAGATTGAAAAATATTCCGCCGGAGAATGAGACGATTGCCCGCGCTAACGGTATCTGCATGGCAACTGTCTTAAGCAGCATCCACCAACGCGCAAAACACAAAATAAACATCCCGGAAAAAACCAAAAAAGCCAAACCCAGAAGATATATGTCCGTGCTTTTTAGGATACCATAGAGCGACTTTGTATCCACCTGCCGAAACAAAAAATAAATCAAGACTAAACTGATACAAACACGAAGAGCAAAACTTAGTATACTTTTTAGTATGCGCATTATTCTATAAGTTTTTTACCGGTTAACTTAAAATACGCGTCTAGATACTTTTCGGTTGTCTTGTTAATAATATCTTGGGGTAGGACCGGGCCAGGAGGAGTCTTATCCCAATCTAACCCTTCTAAATAATCCCTGACAAACTGTTTGTCGAAACTCGGCTGCTGCTTACCCGGCTGGTATTGATCAGCCGGCCAGAAACGCGAAGAATCAGGAGTAAGAACCTCATCGATAAGAATTACTTTTTTATCTAAAATACCAAATTCAAACTTTGTATCGGCTATAATTATACCCCTCTGCCTGGCAAAACCGGCAGCCTTCTGGTAAAGCGAAATGCTGGCCTGCATTATTTTGTCAAATATATCTGTGCCTAAGACTTTTTTCACGTAATCCTGGCTGACATTCTGATCATGGCCAACCTCTTCTTTGGTAGAAGGGGTAAATATTACCTGGGGCAGTTGGTCGGATTCTTTAAGCCCCGCTGGAAGTTTAATCTCGCATATCGATTGTTTAGTCTTATATTCCTTCCAACCTGAACCAGACAGGTAACCGCGCACCACACATTCTACAGGCAAAGGCTTGGACTTTTTTACCAGCATGGATCTGCCGGAGATAACATTAGCATATTTCTGAACCACTTTAGGGTATTGACTAGCATCCGCAGTAATAACATGTTGTTCGATAACCTCCTTTAAGAAATCAAACCAAAAACAGGACAAAGCAGTTAACACCCTGCCCTTATAAGGTATCCCGGAAGGCAAAACTACATCAAAACAGGATATTCGGTCAGTCGAAATTATTAAAAGCTCTTCACCTAAATCATACACATCCCTGACCTTACCGCGGCGAAAAAGCTTTAAATCTTTGAAGTCCGTAGTTAATAAACAATTACTCTCCATAAACCGTCCCCCATTTTGCTAAAGGTTTATTAAATATTTATATGCCGAATAAACAGCCTGCGCCCCCTCTGCGCAGGCATTAATTACCTGATAGAATTCTTTTTTTAGGCAATCGCCGCAGGCAAAGATACCATTTTTTGAAGTCGCCTGATCCTTGCCGGCAACAATAAAGCCTTCTTTGTCAGTCTCAACGAACCCTTCTAGGAAATCCGTATTAGGCTTAATCCCTACAAATATAAATACCCCCGCGCACTGCAATATACTGTTAGAATTAGTTAAGGTAGTCTTTATTCTTAACGAATCTACTTTTACCTGGCCGATTATTTCTTCAGGCACAACATCCAGAAGAAGTTTAATTTTGGGATTAATCTTAACCTTCTCCTGCAATATGCCTGCGGCGCGGAACCCCTGGCGGCGATGGACTATCGTTACAGACTTAGCGTAAGCAGTCAAAACCAACGCTTCCTCCAGGGCCTTGTCCCCTCCGCCAACAACCACAACATCTTTTTCTTTAAATAATGGCCCGTCGCAGGTGGCACAATAAGACACCCCCTTGCCGATTAATCTCTCCTCGCCCGGAATCCCTAAACGCTTGGCTGTTGCGCCCAGAGCCAGGATTAATGATTTAGCCTGGTATTCTTTCTCCGGCGTCCTGACACTATATATGGCCTTTTTGTCTTCAGATAACTGGCCTAATTCCACTACCTGGCTTTGTTCAATTTTTACTCCCACATCCTCCACCTGTTTCTTGATTCTAGCGATAAGCTCCTCTGTGGAAACCCCTCCAGGAAACGCAGGATAATTATCGATCCAGGGTGAAAGTATAATCTGGCCGCCGGGAAACATCTTTTCAAATACCAGCGTATTAATCCTGTATCTGCCGGCATAAAGGGCTGCGGCTAATCCTGCTGGCCCGGCACCCACAATAATAAGCTCATGCATAATTGTTAGCGGTTAATCAGAATAAAATTCTTAATCGAGCGGTCAAAGGTCTTCTCAGCTTCTGAGTCAAAAAAACAAGCAGGCAATTCCTTGTTTTTCCGATGGTATAAAATACAGGCACAACATGACCCCTTGCGGCTGCAGGGAACATAGCTACAATTACAATTACCAATATTATATTTTTGGTTTAGACAATCTCGCATTCTTCTTATTAATCAAGCTCTTCTTGCCCAACAATTTAAGTTTATCCAGAAAAGAGGCATAATCAACAATCAACTTACCCTTTAAGTGGTCTATCTCATGCTGAATAACGCAAGCCAAAAGTTCATCTGCTTCAACGGTTATAGAATTACAATCAATATCCTTTGCCTTAATTAGAATCTTTTTTGCCCGTTTTACCTTAATATAAGTATCCGGAACACTCAGGCAGCCCTCCTCCATAACCCGGCAACCCTCTTTCTTAATTATTTTAGGATTGATAAGCTTATAAAGGCCACTGCCGACATCGACTATAATCAAACATTCGTTAATCCCAAGTTGAGGAGCAGCCAAGCCAATACCTTTTCTCTCATACATGAGCCTCGCCATCTTACTAAGGATTTCTTTATGCCTGGGTGTAATTTGTTTTACCTCCCGGGCATTCCTTCTTAAGGCGGGGTCGCCGATAGTCCTAATTTTTAATTCGGTTATTGGAGTCGACATTAATTATTTTAGGCTTCATGGTTCTTGCTGACTTATCTTCAACCATCACATAAGTGACTATGATAACCTGATCTCCTACGCAAGCGCTCCTGGCTGCAGCGCCATTCAGGCAAATCGTACCTGTTCCGGCCTTGGCAGCAATAGCGTATGTTTCAAGGCGCGAGCCATTATTCAGATTAAAAACTTCCACCTTTTCACCCGGCAGTATATCAGCCTTTTTCATTAACAATGAATCGATACTGATACTTCCCTGATAATGCAACTCTGCCTGTGTAACAATCGCCCTATGAATCTTAGACTTCAACATTATTCTCTGCATACTTCACCTCTTAGATTAAACTTCCAAAGCCCTGGCTAGTTCTTCCCCGAATTCATTGGCAGCAAAAGGCCCGGCAGCAGTTATAATCTTGCCGTCCCTCTCGACATTCTGCCCCGTATAATCAGCGCCTTTATCCCGGAGTTGCCCGGCTTCAGAAGACCAGACCGTTGCTTTCTTTCCTTTTAAAACGCCTGCCCTGGCAAGTATAACCGGCGCAATACAAATCGCTCCCAGAATCCTATTCTCCTTAAGGCTATCCTGCGCTAATTTATGGGCAACAGGATCATCGAAATATGCGCTTGCGCCCTTACCTCCCACAAAAACAATTCCATCAAAATCCTTAATATTGATATCGGTGAATAACATATCGGG
>JAHKBC010000303.1 GCA_018825725.1 Candidatus Omnitrophota bacterium | reverse complement strand
TAAAAAACCCGACAGGCTTGCGTTTTTATTGATCCTTGCCGGAGCCTTGGGTAATCTTTATGACCGTATATTTTTTGGTTATGTAATTGATTTTCTTGATCTCAGGGTTTGGCCGGTTTTTAATGTTGCAGACAGCGCAATTACAATCGGCGCGTTATTATTAGGATATTCTGTCTTCAGGGAATTCGTATCTGTAAAGAAAAAGCATAAATAATGTATGTGTCAAAGGATGTGTCAATTTGTTTTTTAAAAATGCGCTTAGCTAGCGATCAATTGCCTAGAGCTGAAAGATTATAAATGCAGGAATACAGAATTACTGTTCAAAAAGAAGACGCGCTTAAGCGTTTGGATATCATATTACTGCTTGCAGGCCAGGCTAAAGGTGCAGGCTTATCCAGGACCGTTCTGCAAAGAATAATTAAAGAGGGGCAGGTAAGTGTTAATGGCGTAAAGCTCATCAAACCGCATCATAAGGTAAGGGAAGCTGATGTGATTACGCTGCTTTATCAGGAGAAGCAGAAGATGTTGATTTTGCCTGAAGATATTACTCTTGATATTGTTTATGAAGATAAGGACCTTGCGGTTATAAATAAACCCAGCGGATTAGTAGTGCATCCGGCGCCTGGTAATTATGCCCATACATTGGTAAATGCGCTGCTTTATCATTATAAAAAATTATCGGATATCAATCCGCAAAGGCCGGGTATTGTGCATCGATTAGATAAAGATACTTCGGGCCTGATAGTTATAGCTAAGAATAATAAAACTCATCTGGATTTGGCCAGGCAGTTTGCCGAACATTCCATAAAAAGAAAATATATTGCAGTGGTTAAAGGGAAGATGGAATACGATGAGAATATCATTGAAATACCCATAGGCAGGCATCCTACGCGGTGGAAAGATATGTCTGCCGGATTTGGAAAAAATCCTCGTTTTGCCAAGACTTATTACCGCACCCTTAAGCGCGGGCGCGATTGTAGCCTTTTGCAGATAGAGCCGTTTACCGGTAGGACCCATCAGATACGCGTGCATCTTGATTATCTGGGCCATCCGGTGTTAGGGGATAGTAAATACGGCAAGGGTAACGATTTCAAAAGATTAGCCTTACACGCTATTTATCTTGGATTTATTCATCCGGTAAGCAAGAAATTTATGGAGTTTGATTCATCGTTACCCCATGAATTCAAACATCTTGTAAAAAGCTCTTGATTTTTAGTAGGTTAATGGTATATTGACGATGGGGTCATTATATATTATTAAAGAGGAGGGGTTATGTCCAGTCAAGGTAAAGTCGCTCTTATTGTGTTGATTTTTTTGTTAATAGTAAGCGTTACTTTGGGAGGATGGTTATACTGGAATCTGGATAAAGAGAGACAGGAGAAGACAGCCCTTCAGGAAGAGGCTAATACTCTTAATATAGAGAAGAGGAAGTTGGAGGCAAAATTAAGCGATTCAATAAGGACGAACACTGATTTAGCGGTTAAGATTAGCGATTATCAGAGGAGAATTGAAGTTCTTAATGCAGATATAGGCACGGAGGTTAAAGAGAGGCAGCAGGCTTTAGGCGAAATAGATAGGCTTAAAGTAGAGCTAACTCAGGCAATCGATAAAAGCGCAATGTTGGAAAAGAAGTTTGATTATGCTTCCGAGAATATCGCTAAATTGCAAGATAAGCTGGTTGATTTGAATAGTAAGTTGCAAGAGCAACAAGTCAGGGCCAAGAATGTTGAGCTTGGTAAGATTGTAGTTAATTCTGAATCTAGGCCTGAGGAAGCTTCTAATAAGGGCGCTGGCAATTCCAGCGAAAATTCGCTGATAGAAGGAAAAGTACTGGTTGTTAATAAAGAGCATAATTTTGTGGTCATAAACGTCGGCAGTAAAAATAATGTTGAATTAGGCGATGTTTTTGCGTTGCAGCATAATAATCAGTATTTGGGAGATGTTAAAGTTGAAAAGGTTCACGACACAATGTCAGCGGCAGGATTTTTGTCGAATGATATCAAGGATAAAGTAGCTGAAGGTGATAAAGCCGTATTCAAAAGTAAATGACCTGTTTGGAGATTAAGCCTGTCCGTCGGGCAAGGGGAGAGGTAACCTTACCCGGTGATAAATCTATAGCCCACCGCGCACTCCTATTAAGCGCAATCACTAAAGGCAATACCGTAATAAATAATTTCCCTTTCAATGATGATTGTTTGGCTACCCTGGATGTTTTGTTTAAATTGGGGGTAAAGTATAAAGCCGTCCCAAAGGTTAAAGTTATTATTATAGGTAAAGGATTAAGAGGTTTAGATAAGCCCCAAACCAGCTTGCGAATCAAGGAATCTGGAACTACCTTCAGGTTAATTCTGGGTATTTTGGCCGGGCAGAATTTTGAATCTAGGGTATCGGCTGGAAAATCATTATCGAAAAGGCCCATGCTGCGGGTTACTCAGCCATTAAGGCTTATGGGTGCTGGCATAAGCTCTCGTATTATGAAATCTTGCGCAAAGCGCCAAGAGCCGCGTAAGTATGCTGAAGAGTATCCTCCTATTTTAATTCAGGGAGGAGCCTTAAAAGGTATTACCTATAAACTTCCGGTTGCTTCAGCACAGGTAAAATCTGCCATTTTGCTAGCTGGCCTCTTTACAAAGGAAGTAACTACAGTTATTGAGCCTATTGCCACTCGCGATCATACTGAACGGATATTGAAATTATTTAAGGCACGGATAAAAGTTAAAGGAGATAATATAGTTATAAATGGTGGCCATGAGTTGGTTTCTCCGGGAACTATATATATACCAGGTGATATATCCAGCGCAGCTTTTTTTATAGTGCTGGCTGTGGTTCTGCAGGGATCGCACGTAAAGTTAAGAAATTCGGGTTTGAATTTCAAACGCGCCGGCATTATAAGGATTTTGAGGAGGATGGGGGCAAAAATTAAGATAACTAATCTAAAGAGCAGGAATTATG
>JAHKBC010000302.1 GCA_018825725.1 Candidatus Omnitrophota bacterium | reverse complement strand
CAATTGCACATTATTCAAGACTCCGGTCAAAGGGTTATTGATCTCATGGGCAACACCTCCGGCTAATAGTCCCACTGAAGCCATCTTGGAGGATTGCACTAATTTAGCCTGGGCAGCCTGCAATTGGCCATAGGCAGATTTTAATTCTGTTTCTATCTTTTTTCTCTCTTCAATCTCATTATGAAGGCTCCCTATAGAAGTAGTAGTCTCTTGCAGATCATGAGCCATCTGATTAAATGCCCTGGCTAATTCACCGATCTCATCATTGCTATCTACCTTAAGCCTCTTATTAAGATCCTTCTTGGCTGTTATCTGGCGCATCATATCTGCGATTCTTTTGATGGGATTAATTACCCAGCGCGCGAACATAAAAGCCAGCAAAGGAATAATCAGAATAACCGTAATCGTATATAGTAAAGCCAGAAACCTGACTATCTGCAGGGCCTGGGCATTAGCTGTTTCTTTTGAATAAAATGAACTGATTACTGCTATGCATTCAGGGCCGGAGTATAGAGGCAGCATGATCTCAAAGTAATCTTTATTGCCTAAATTAAAATCTTTGAATATCGGCCGGCCAATTAAAGACCGGGAGTTCTTAGGGCGGGCAAGGCCATTAAAATCAATCTTCTCATTGCTCCTTATGGTCCCAGAGATCAAACCTTCTTTATGGATGATACTCACATCTACTCCCGTTAAATCAGACATCTTGCGCACAAAATCTTCCCCTAAGGACTGGGAGACCGCCACTCTCCCTACCTGCCTAAACTCCATCGCTCCTTCAGCAGAATTATAATCAATGCCTATAATCGGAGTATTAACTACCAGATACAAGGCGCTCCCGCTTATCTGGAAAGGCGTATCGACTCCGCTTCTTGCCAATTGCGACCAGTTGATCCCTAAATACGGGATACTCTCCTTTTTCTGCCAAGAGCTGTCAACAAGTTTCTGATTTTCCGATAGCAAAGCAGTTTCGATAGTCTGATTATTATATTGAAACCCAACCGTAGAATTATTCTTCCCTATAATGGCAAAAGATATAAGTTCCTTATCCAAATTAAAAAAAGCTGCCCTCTCGATATCAGCGGACAAAGCGATATTATACAATAAGCTGGTTAGCGATACATACGTCGGACGCATAATATTATATTTAAAGAAACTGCTGCTATCCTTGATATACTTTACCTTTCCTCCCATGTCTTCTATCGAGGACAGCTGCAAGGCTGCGTTAAGAAGCTTCTTATTTTTCTCCAATATACTGTAATTAATAATATTATAGGCACTCTTGAGGATACGCCTGGCAGAATCTTCACTCTGTTTATTTATTATTGCCATTGCCACTAAAATGGCGATAATTACAAAACTAATAAGAATGGAAGAAATACCCACCCAGACTTTATTCTTAAGCGACACCATAAATACCCCCTATTTAGCCTTGGATTTTAAATCTGGCAAAACAGTCTTAGGCATAGGAAAAAACATCCCCTGCGTTTTAGTTGTTGTAAGATTAGCCGGATCATAAATAACCTTTAGCTCCCAGGGCCAACTGCTTCCTCTAAGCCACTGGCCTCCGACAAGTTTCGTTAGGCAATAGTTTTCAGAGTTAAACTTAATATGCCCGATTATCGTATCCAGGTCAGTATCTTCTATGGCCTGGCGCAACTTCTCTTTATCCAAAGTTTGCGCCCTTTTAAGCGCGTCTATAGCAATCTCAAATCCGGCATGCACAAATCCCAAAACCATGGTCGGCTGTTTTCCTGTATCTTTACTCCAGTTTTCGCTAAGCCCCTTAGCATCATATGTATCATGGCCGATAAGTGAGTATTTAAAAGGAAAATCCTGGTTCCACCAAACCTCCGTAGTCCAGCCTTCGGGTAAAAAGCCTTCTAACACCATGGTATTAACTGAGCTGGGGAAAAGAATAGCCTTAGCCATAGTAACAATTTTAGGATAAAAACCTAACTTAATACTCTGCCTCCAGAAATTAACCCAATCCGGAAATATTAATACGCCGGTAAGTATCTCAACATTTTCTTTTTTAAAAAGGTTGATTGCCGGGCTAAAGTCGCTTATGCCATGAGAGAAACCTTCGTAGTTTACGTATTTGTAGCCGCGGGCAGGAAGTTTTTTATTAAAAACTTCAGAAAAAGCTATGCCGTCGGCGTCTCCAGGCCAAAGGCAACCTACTACCTTGTTGGTCTGGTTAGCATTTATATCCCATATTTCTAAATAAACATCAGCCAAAGAATCAATGTTCCAGAAACTATGGAATGACCATTTATACGGTCCGTTGCTTAACCAGGGATCAATAGGAGCCTGAGTAGACACACAGGGAATTTCATACCTTTCGCAAACAGCAGTTACCGGATTAACCGTATCCGGAGTATGCATGACCACCATCATATCAACCTTATCTTGCAGTATTAGGTCAGTAGCCACTCTAATGGCTTTGGTAGGATTGCTTTCAGTATCTACTATCTTTACCTTTATCGGTAATTTCTTGCCATACTCCTTAATATAAATACCTCCCCCGGCATTAATCTTCTCGACGAATTGATCATCGATCCAGGGCGAAACCTCTCCCATTTCAGAAAGCGGGCCTGTAGAAGGATTAGGATGGCCGATTAAGATATACTCTTTTTCAGCCTTATCCGCTGCCAAAAGAATCTTAGGGCAAAGAGTAGAGATAAAAAACGCAATTAATAAAACTGTCGGAATGAAAACCAGCTTGCACAGCTTAATCCATAGTCTGCTTGTCATATTTATTCCTTTCATCAAACTCCTTACGCTTCTGTTTAGTTATCCCGCGCAGCGGGGCTTGTCGGATTGGTGGCGCCACACTCGCTGCCTCGCTTGTCGCTCGGCTACGCTCGTTGTGGCATCCACCAATTTTTTCTTTGTCAGAAAAAATTGGTGGAGGTGGCGGCATTGAAGCCGCGTCCTTAAGTAGAAGCATAAGAGCCACTACATGCTTAGCCTGATCTTTTAAACTTAACCCCGACGGCTCCGACAGGCAGGATACATCCGGGCGCAGCCTTTTTAATTTCGCCCTGGCCCCAAAGGCAAACTGGCCAGAACTATCCTGCTAAGGGCTCTCATTCAAGCCACAGGCAACCTGGTGAGAGGCTTTAGCTTATATTAAGCTAAAGGCTGGAACGCCCGCTACCGGAGGCTGAACCATTACTGATCCGGCTACTGGTAGACGGTTAACCATTGTTGGTTTTGCGTTTAATTGTGCAAGGATTGTTAACGCGGCCGACCTTGCCTCCGCGGCATGCTGCTCTTACCCAACTATCCTAAGTCGAGACCTTTCACCCCCTCAATTTTCTATACTTTTTTCTTTTGAAGAAATTTGATCCCGAGCGTTTACGCGAGGGACTACTATTTCCTCACATTCCTCATCGCCCGGCGCATTGTCAAATCTACTTCCCGGCGCTTGATATCTTCCCTCTTATCAAAAAGCTTTTTGCCTTTGCATAAACCCAGTTCAATCTTGGCAAAACCTCTCTCGTTAAAATAAAGCTTCAAGGGAACCAGGGTAAGGCCCTTTTGGGTTACTTTACCCATTAACCGTATAATCTGTCTTTTATGTAAAAGTAGCTTTCTAACCCTGGTTGGCTCAACATTCATATAGCTTGCCTGCGTGTAAGGGCTGATATGGATGTTGTATACCGACATCTCCCCTTTATCAATACGGGCAAAACTGTCTTCCAGGTTCATCCTGCCATCGCGAATGGACTTGACTTCGCCTCCTTTTAACTCAATACCGCATTCAAGAGTTTCCAATACCACATAATCCCGGAATGCCTTACGGTTAGTAGAGGCTGTATTACTCATTTTAGCATAAGCCTGGCAAAATAGAAACTTAAAAAAAGAGGCACAGTAACCAGGCTGAATAAATGGCTATAAAATATCCCCTGGCTGATTAATTTGTCTTCTTTCTTATAGCGGTTTAAGATTACGGCCAGATTGGTTGCCGAAGGCATAGCCAACTGCATCACGATTAAAAGTCCAAGCAGCTGGGGCAGTCGGAAATATGAAACAAACCATAGCCCCATAAGAGGCAAAAGAATTAATTTTACCAGGATTAAAAGCGAGATCCCTTTTCTATCCACCTTCAATAATTGAATAGAAGCCAGGTTTCCGCCTACCACAAAAATCGATAGCGGCAAAGTACAATCACCGACCATCTCCAATGGCTTAATAATTAAGCCGGGTATAAACTTCTGTAAGTTCAAAAAGACCATTAATAAGCCGACTACGGTCGCAAT
>JAHKBC010000301.1 GCA_018825725.1 Candidatus Omnitrophota bacterium | reverse complement strand
TGATTGTTTGTTGAAACGATGGGAGATGGATTTAGGCATTATTGAAGATATTAAATTGGAATTATCGAAAAGTAAAGATGAAGCCGCAACATTTTTCAAGATTACCTCTGCGAATATAGATAATGTAGATCTAAAGAGCGTATTCATTGCTAACCGCATGGGGCACAACATAGTAACTTCCTGCCTTGACCGGGCAGCTAAAAGATTGGGGATTAAAATTGCTTCATTGGTTAATCTTTTGAACCCGGAGATGGTGGTTATCGGAGGAGGACTGGAAGATGCCGGGGATGATTTCTTAAACCGCGTGATCTCTACGGTTAAAGACTGGGCATTCCGGGAATGTACAGAAGATTTGAAGATTATGTATTCACGACTTAGAGAAAACGCTGTTGCTTTGGGAGCGGGAAGTCTGGTAATGCAAAGGATTTTTGCAAAATTAGATTAGGGGAGGATGTATGCCGGATAAAATGAAATTCGTGGTTATAGGTTTGGCGGTAATATTAGTGGTTAGCCTTGCCCTTAACCTTTTTCTGGTGAATACCAAGACTTTACTGGAAGAGGAGAATGCCAAGCTTTTTGAGCAAAAGAATATATCTGATAAGAAGTTGGATGATGCCTCGAGAAGGGGCAAGCAACTCGAAGACAGAGTGAGTTCGTTGACCCGGGACCTCGACAGAATGACCATGGAGATGGACAGGTTCTCCAAGGAAAAAATAGATTATCAAAGAAAGCTGGAGGCGGTAAATAAGGACAAAGAGCTTTTGACTGCTAGATTAAAAGAGCTTTCTGTTTCTGCCAGATCAACTCAAGAGCAGCCCTTAATAAGAGAAACTGGCAGCCGAAGTTCCGCAGCCCCTACGGATGATATCTATTGGGCAGGCATATTAAAGCAGAAGACGAATCTGGAATTTCAGCTGGATAACGCGCGCAGTGAATTGAAAAATATAAAACTAGAGAATGAAAAGCTGCTTAGGGAGAAGGTTAGTTTAGACCTGGATATTAAGAGCATTAATCGGCAGTCTGAAGATTTAAAAAGGCAGATGGAGTATAACCAGAAGATTACCGATGCTATTACCCAGGAACTAGTGCGGGAAAAGGAAGACAAATTTCGCATCCAATCTGAAGTAAAAGGAATTAAGGCGGAGAATTCTGCTATACGCCGGCAGCTTAATGGTATTACGGCGCGTAAAGTTGCGTTGGAAGCAAAGCTTGTGGAAATAGAAGGCAAGAATAAAGATTTGGAAGAAGGCCTAGGCAAGATGGAGAACTTTGTCAAAGAAAAAATGCTGCAGATGGATCAATTAAGGTATGATGTGGAGAAGAATACAAATCTTTCTGAAGGCATCTCTGAGGCTTTCGCCGGGCACCAGTCAGTACAATTGCCTCCTATTGTAGTGCGGCCGCAGGCAAGGCAAGCAGTGGCAGAAACTCCCAATACAGACCCCCAGGTTATTTCAGTTAATAAAGAGAACAACTTCGTGATTATTAATTTAGGTGAGAAACAAGGTGTTAAGACAGGTGAACTTTTTGAAGTTTACCGTAACGGTCAATCAATTGGAGTGCTGGAAGTAATTAAAACCCGGGAAGAGATTTCGGCTTGCGATATAAAAAGCGAATCCGTTGCCATAGATGTAGGCGATAAGATTAAATAATATTTTATTTTCATGGTTCGAACCAAAAAAACCCCTTCTACGACTCGATTTTCCATAAAGGATGTTGCCCGCGCCTCCGGTGTATCTATCAGCACCGTGTCTCGTGTTATCAATAAATTTCCTTCGGTTAAGGAGAAGAGCCAGCAAAAAGTCCTGGAAGTAATAAAGCAGCTTAATTATCAGCCTTCGCTTCTGGCGCAGCGTTTGGCCACCGGCAAAAGTAATGTTATTAGCCTTATAATTCCGCGTTACGAAGGAATGTTTTATTCATTTTACCTCTTAGAGCTTATCCGCGGCATAGGGACGCTTTGTCAGGTATTAAAACTTGATTTATTACTTAATATTACCGATAGCAACAATCGGATTAATTTTAACGGCCTTGGGGGAGTCATATTCGCCGACATTATCGGTAATCGCATCCAATTAGAAGAAGCCTTGGTTTCTGGAGTTCCGGTTATTGTAATAAACAATTGTGTAACGAACTTTGCCGTCAGCTACATTGCCATAGATAATATAGGCGGTGCGGAAAATGCCGTGGATTATCTGGTTGGATTGGGCCATAAGAATATAGTGCATATTTCCGGGGATTTGAATACACAGTCTGCGTTGCAGCGCCTGGAGGGTTACAAGCGTTCTTTAGAGAAAAATAGGATAAGTTTTAACGAAGGCTATGTGTTAAAAACAGATTATTCTCGCGGCCAGGCGCGTATTGCCGCTGAGAAGATACTTAAAATTCCTAAGAGGCCTACGGCAGTTTTTGTTTCTTCCGATTCCATGGCCCTGGAGGTTATGACAGTCGTAGTCGAAAAAGGCCTTAAGGTGCCTAATGATTTGTCGATTATCGGTTATGACGATAATCCTTCAGGCTTGTATGGGCCGGTAGCCCTGACCACAGTCCGGCAGCCTTTGGTCAGGATGGCGGAACAGGCAGTCAAGGAATTAAAGGTTTTAATGGATGCCAAGGATAAACCTAAAATAAAGAGGATGCTTCTTCAGACAGAATTAATCGTTAGGGAATCTTGCGCGTCGGTAAAATAAGCAGCGAGTAGTTTTTAAAACGTATTTGTTGCACAACCCCTTGTAGTTAAGCGCTGGTCTTAGCACTACCTGTAGTATTTTTATTGACAAATAATTTAAACTGGGCTATACTCGAATAGCCTTTTAGATTTCAATAGCAACCGTCTTTATATATAATGCACCCGAGGAGGAAAAGTCATGGCTTTAAAGCTTTCAGAAAATGCCCTGCGTGTTTTGGAGAGAAGGTATCTTAAAAAAGACCAAAATGGAAAAGTAGTGGAGACTCCTGAAGAGATGTTTCGCAGGGTGGCCAGAGCTATAGCAGAGGCAGATAAAAAGTACAATAAGTCCAAGGACGAGATAAACCGGGTTGCTGAAGATTTCTACCGCGTCATGACAAACCTGGAATTTGTCCCTAATTCACCGTGTCTGATGAATGCCGGCAGGGATTTGGGGCAGCTCAGCGCCTGCTTTACCCTTCCTATTAATGATTCCATGGATTCGATATTCGAGACCCTAAAGTCCACAGCCATGATTCATAAATCCGGCGGTGGAACCGGATTTTCTTTTTCCAGGTTGAGGCCAAAGAATTCGGTAGTAAAAACTACCGGCGGCGTAGCTTCGGGTCCGGTTTCTTTTATGAAGGTTTATGATGCGGCAACCGAAGCCGTTAAGCAGGGCGGCACGCGCCGCGGGGCGAATATGGGCATATTAAGGGTAGATCATCCGGATATATTAGAGTTTATTACCTGTAAAGAAAATAACGACCAGATTAATAATTTTAATATCTCCGTGGCTATTACCGATAAGTTTATGGAGAAGTTGCAAAACCAAGAGGACTATGAGTTGATTGATCCTCATAGCCATGAAGTAGTCAGCCTTATCAACACGAAAGAAGTTTTTGATTTGATAGTAAAACAGGCGCACAAAAACGGAGAACCGGGAGTAATTTTTATTGATAACATAAATAAAGAAAACCCTACTCCTAAACTCGGGGAAGTGGAGAGCACTAATCCTTGTGGAGAACAGCCGCTTTTGCCCTATGAGAGTTGTGACCTGGGGTCAATAAATTTAGACAGGATTTTTAAGCAGGGCTCTGGTGGTTATGCTGTGGATTGGGATAAGTTAAAAGAGGTTACTCGACTGGCGGTGCATTTTCTGGATAACGTTATTGATATCAATAAGTATCCTATTCCGGCAATCGAAAAAGCAACCAAGCTCACCCGCAAAATCGGCCTGGGGGTTATGGGATGGGCGAGCCTGTTGATTCGGTTAAACATTGCTTATAATAGCGAAGAAGCAGTAAACCTGGCAGAAAAAATCATGTCTTTTATTTTACAGGAGGCTAATAAAGAGTCCCAGAGATTAGCCAAAGAAAAAGGGGTTTTTCCTTCCTTTAAAGATAGTATCTATGATAAGAAGGAAGGTGGTCTGAAAATGCGCAATGCTACCTTGACTACCATTGCTCCAACCGGAACCATTAGTATTATCGCTGGGCCTTGCTCTTCGGGAATCGAACCCCTATACGCTATAGTTTATTATCGAAATGTCATGGATAATGATAAGCTGGTGGAGGTGGATCCTTTATTTGAAAGTATTGCTAAAGAGCGCGGTTTCTACAGCAGGCAACTTATGGAGAAAATAGCCGAGGAAGGTTCTTTAAAGAATATTGAAGGCATACCTGAGGATATAAAGAGCGTATTTGTAACTGCTCATGATATTTCACCGGAGTGGCATGTAAGGATGCAGGCAGCTTTTCAAAAATATACCCATAACGCAGTATCCAAAACGATTAATTTTCCGCATGCGGCTAAACTAGAAGATGTGCGCAAGGCCTATTTATTAGCTTATGAATTGAATTGTAAGGGTATTACTATCTATCGTGACGGAAGCCGTCAGGAGCAGGTGCTTAATATAGCGCGTAAAGATACAAAAGAGGAAAAGAAAAAAGAAGCATTTATAAAGGAAGTTGCTCCGCGCCCGCGTCCTGAGGTTATTATCGGGACTACTACTAAAGTGGCTACAGGCTGCGGTAATCTTTATGTGACCATTAATGTTGATGAGCAGGGTAAGCCTTTTGAGCTTTTTACCCAGATGGGCAAGGCCGGAGGATGCGCTGCTTCACAGTTGGAGGCTATAGGCAGGCTTGTTTCTTTAGGTTTTCGTTCGGGCCTGGAAGTAAAGTCGATTATTGAACAATTACGTAATATCCGCTGCCCCTCGCCATCCTGGGAGAAAGGGCAGAGGATTTTTTCCTGCGCTGATGCTATTGCCCGTGTAGTTGAGAAAAGACTTGTGAATAGCCTGATTAATTCCGTAGTCAGCGAAGCCACTTCACTTGCCATGAAACACTCTAATACCGACGAGGTAACCCTGGATAATATCCTTGATAGTCATTCCCGCGGCGATATTGTAGGAGTATGCCCTGATTGCGGAGGCACACTGAGGCATGAAGAAGGATGTCAGAAGTGCCAGGCTTGCGGTTATTCTAAGTGTTAAGTATTTAAAATATTGGTTTAAATTTGAGAGCGAAAAGCGAAGAGTTTAAGCAAAAAAAGTTTTAAACTTTAGTTTTTCGCTCTTGGCTTTTAATCATGACCAAAGATTAACCTGTTTTTATGAAAAAAATAATTTATATTATTCTTGATGGGTTGGCTGACCTGCCGATTAAAGAACTCAAAGGTAAGACTCCGTTAGAAGCTGCTCTTACTCCTAATCTGGACCGTTTTGCTCAAAGAGGAATTACCGGTATTGTCTATCCTGTAAGCAGGGATCTGGCTCATGTACCGGAGTCGGATGTAGCTGTTATCAGTCTCTTAGGTTATGATGTTGAAAAATATTATACCGGCCGCGGGCCTTTAGAGGTTTTTGCCGAAGGCCTGGATTTCTCCAGCGGTAACCTTGCTTTAAGGGCGAATTTTGCCACACTGGAAGATGATGGTCAAACCATAAAGGACCGCCGGGTGGGAAGGAATTTGAATGATGAAGAAGCCAAGGCTTTGGCTAATGAGATAAATTCTAAAATCACGCTTTCTAACGCCACCTTTATTTTTAAACATACTGTCGGCCACCGGGCAGTATTAGTTATGAGAGGGATGCATTCCAGGTTATCCGGACATGTTACTAATATCGATTCTGCTTATGAACGAAAAGGGATGTTTAGCGTAGCGGTTGAGAACCCCGAATCTGTATTAAAAGAGGCGCAAGTTTTATCCGGACATGAAGAATCGCTTGAGGCTAAAG
>JAHKBC010000300.1 GCA_018825725.1 Candidatus Omnitrophota bacterium | reverse complement strand
TATAGCGATTAAGAACAAACTCATCTATTTACCTTTACAGATATTCACACAAACTCCGCAGATATACTGTTCAATCTGGCGTACTTTTTGAAATTCTTTCAATTTTTCAAAACACTTAAGATGATTAAAATCTTGAGGGGATTTTTTTATTGCTTGAGCAGGACATACTTTAACACACAAGTAACATTCCTGGCAAGTATTTTCTTTCGGCTGATCTGCTTTTAAAGGCACATTGGTGAGGATGCAGGACAGCCTGAACTGGCTGCCTAACTCTGAATTGACCAACAGATTATTCCTGCCTATCCAGCCCAGGCCAGCTAAATGCCCTATATGTTTATGGGATAGATGCGCCGACTGCTTCTGCCAATCTACGATCTGGGAAGCCGGAACAGGCAAGGCCTGATATCCTCTTTTCTGGATATAACCGGATATCTTGAAGCTTAGCTGGTCAAGAAAGGTGTTTACTGTGCGGTAATGATGGAAATAAAGCCGGGTAGGAGCATCTTTAATCTCCTCCAGGACAAGCCCGGATAAGCGCACACCTATACATACTGCCCTATCTATTTTTTTAAGCGCGGCTTTACTGATCAGGAAATTATCCTTTATTTTTGTTATATCGGCAACCCCAAATAGATCTGCGCCGTTGTCGAGGCAGTATTCTTTTAGTTCATTGTAATTAATAATAGGAGTTCCCATTTTAACTATACCTCTACCCTTACCTATACCTTTACCTATGTAATTTTTATTTATTTATCTTTCTAAGGTATACCATAAGTATCGAAATTGCTACCGGAGTAATTCCGGAGATACGCGAGGCCTGGCCCAGGCTTAGAGGTTTGAATTTAGTCAACTTTTCTTGGATTTCGCGGGAGAGGCTGTTAATACGATTGTAATCCAAATCTATAGGCAACTTGATTTTTTCTAAGTTCTTAAATCGAGCTACTTCAGCCAACTGCCTCTCTATGAAGCCTCTATATTTTACCTCAATTTCAACCTGGGAAGAAGCACTTTCTGATAAAACCAATTTCATCCGGCTTAATGTTTTTAAATCCTTCAAGCTTATCTGCGGCCTTTTAAGCATCTGCTCTAAGGTAACCGGACTTTTTAAGGATGTAGTTTCTAAATTCGCCAACTTCTTATTTATTTCCGAGGTGGGCTTAAGCAAGTTCTTTTTTAAAAAACTCTTGAGCCCTTCTATCTCTTTTATTTTGGCCAGCGTCTTTGCGTAATCTTTTTTAGAAACCAGGCCTATACTATGACCTATTTTTCTTAAGCGCAAATCCGCGTTATCTTCGCGTAGTAACAAGCGGTACTCCACGCGCGAAGTAAACATGCGATAAGGCTCATTTGTCCCTTTAGTGGTCAAATCATCAATAAGTACGCCGATATAACTGCTCGACCTATCTAATATTATGGGTTCTTGGTTCTTGGTTCTTAGAGCGGCATTAATTCCTGCGATTAACCCCTGGGCAGCTGCCTCTTCATAACCAGTAGTGCCGTTAATCTGTCCGGCAAAAAATAGATTTTTTACGAGCTTGCTTTCCAGGGTGGGATATAATTGAGTAGAATCTACTACTGTGTGCTCAATGCCATACCCATATCTTATAACTTCAACTTTTTCCAATCCCTGAATAGAACGTAAGATTTTTAACTGCACATCCTCCGGAAGGCTGGTAGATAAACCATTGGGATAAATTTCGTCTGCTTTTAGCCCTTGGGGTTCAAGAAAAATCTGATGCCTCTGTCTATCCCTGAATTTTACAATCTTATCCTCTATCGAAGGGCAATACCTTACGCCAGTAGCCTTAATAATGCCGGCAAAAAGCGGAGAACGGTCCAGGTTATCCAGGATAATCTTGTGCGTCTTGGGATTAGTATAAGTAATATAGCAGGAGACTTGTTTCCGGGTAATTTTGGGGGTAGAGAATGAAAATGGCTTAGGCGGATTATCGCCTTTTTGTTCAATGAGCCGGGAAAAATCTATTGTTTTCTTACTGATCCGCGGACAGGTGCCGGTTTTAAATCTCAAGAGATTGAATCCTAGATCTTTTAGGTTATTGCCCAGGCCAATAGCTGCAGGCTCATTAATCCTCCCGCCACTGTAGTGGCGCATCCCTACATGCACGAGCCCGTCTAAAAATGTTCCGGGTGAGATTACTACGCAACGAGCCACAATCTCCCCTTTGTCTGCGGTAACTACCCCCTTAAGCTGGTTATCTCTAACAATAAGTTTTACTACCTGGGCTTCTTTCACTTTGAGGTTCTTTTGTTTCTTAATAACACCCTGGATATAGGTTTCATACTTATACATGTCTATCTGTGCCCGGGATGACTGTACTGCTTGGCCCTTAGAGGCATTTAGAATGCGAAACTGTATACCGCAAAGATCACTAGCTATACCCATCTGCCCGCCTAAAGCATCAACCTCTTTTACCAACTGGCCCTTGCCTACTCCGCCGATTGCCGGATTACAACTCATGCGGCCAATGGCCTTAACATCCAGGGTGATTAAAAGAGTTTTACAACCCATGCGCGCAACAGCTAAACTTGCTTCAATCCCCGCATGCCCCGCGCCTATTACTATAATGTCATAAATATTCATGGCTTACAATTTAGAGTACTTTACTAAGAGAGGTAAGACTTGTTGTCCAGAGAGTTCTCCCAGAGAGCCACGCTTGGCTGCCTTTTCAGAAAAACACATAGAACTATCAGGTTTAATATTACCACCGGCAACCAGTATTGGCACTGGATTAGCAGTATGCGCCTTTAAGGCGCAAGGAGTACAATGGTCAGCAGCAACGCATAAAATAAAATCATCCGGGTTAAATTTAGAGAGGAAACTGCCAAAGAAGAATTTATCAATAGTCTGAATAATCTCTTTTTTCTTTTTAAAGTCTCCATCGTGAGAAGGCTCGTCCGGCCCCTTGATATGAATATAAAGCCCCCCATATTTATCCAAAGCATCCAGGGCTACTTTAGCCCAAACCGGATAATCCACATCCAAATGACCCGTAGAAGAAGGAACTTCCACTATCTGCATGCCGGTCAATAACGCTATACCTCTTTCCACAGGCATCTCTACAAAACAACCAAAATTAATATTATACAATGAATCTAGCTTAGGAAAATCCGGCAGAGAGTTTCCGGCATCACGTAATAACAGTCCATTTGCTGCCAATTTTCCTTCAGAAATCCTTTTTTTATTTACCGCTGAATTATTCAGGACCAAAGACGCCTTATGGGTAAACTCATTTACAAGGCTGG
>JAHKBC010000299.1 GCA_018825725.1 Candidatus Omnitrophota bacterium | reverse complement strand
TATCTAAATAGCACTAATTTAATTTTTTTATCCGGGTTATAGTTCCCTATTGGCCCCAGCAAGAGGGTTACTTTGGCTCCCTGACCGGATAATCTTTTAGCCAGTAATATTCCGGTTTCTCCACTTGCGCTATTGCTTATTACCCTTACATCATCAACAGGTACCCATGTTGGCCCTGCAGTGATCAGTATTTTCTTGTTTTTTAGATTGCTCAATATCCCAGTTCTTTCAAGACATCTTTTTTATTAATCTTGATGGTTTTAGGTTCTTTTATGGATTTGATTGCTCGGTCAGGGTCTTTTAGTCCATGACCGGTTAATATGCATACTATGTTCTTGGTTCGCGCCTGCCTGCCGGACAGGCAGGGTTCGTGGCTCTTAGGCTTATCAAAGTAACCTCTTTTAGCTAATTTAAGTAAACCTGCTATAGAAGCGGCAGATGCTGGCTCGACGTATACTCCTTCTTTTGCTGCTAATAATTTATAAGCATCCAGGATTTCTTTATCCGAAACCATATCAATAAGGCCTTTGGATTCATCCCTGGCTTTTTCTGCCTGTTTCCAACTCGCCGGATTACCGATACGGATAGCAGTAGCTATTGTTTCAGGTTTTTTAATCGGATAGCCTCTAACAATGGGCGCTGCCCCTTCAGCCTGGAAACCCAGCATTTTGGGAAGAGTTCTGATTTTAAACGCTTTTTTGTATTCTTTATAACCTTTCCAGTAAGCGGTAATATTTCCGGCATTACCGACAGGCATGACCTGATAATCTGGCGCCATCTGTAGCGCATCGCAAATTTCAAAGCTGGCAGTCTTTTGTCCTTCGATACGGTATGGGTTAAGGCTGTTTACCAGGGTAATGGGGTAATCTTTGGTAATCTCCTTGGCTAAAGCTAAAGCATCATCAAAATTACCGTTTACTGCTAATACAGTTGCTCCATGAATTAAGGCCTGGCTTAACTTACCCAGGGCGATATTTCCTTTAGGAATAAGCACTATGCATTTTATTCCTGCTCTGGAAGCATAGGCGGCCGCAGACGCCGAAGTATTTCCGGTAGAAGCGCACATTACTGCTTTTGATTTTTCTTCGCAGGCCTTGGAAATAGCCATGGTCATTCCCCGGTCCTTGAATGATCCGGTGGGATTAAGGCCCTCATATTTAAGATATACCCGGTACTCTTTACCAAGTAGTTTACTCAGATATGTAGCCGGGATTAGCGGGGTATTTCCTTCGTTGAGGCTGATTATCGGCGTCTTGCCGGTAACTGGAAGGTATCTTTTATATTTATTAATTATTCCCTGGTATAGGGTTTTTTGGTTATTCAAACTTCCTCCATTCTTATAGCAATTGGAGCCTCTTTTATTATTTGCAACCGGTTTATAACATTCATGGCCTCGCGCAGGTTTTTCTCTCTGGCTTCGTGAATAATCATCACAATGGGAACGGTATGAGCTTTTCTTCTTTCCTTCTGGCTTACAGAAGCGATGCTGATTTTGAATTTAGAGAGTATTCCGGATATTTTGGCCAGAACTCCGGGTTTATCCAAGGCCATAAAGCGTATGTAGTAGCGGCTCTCAATGTCGTTTATCTTTATGAGTTTTTTAATTGAGCGGTCCTCTACGGTGTTCAGGGTTGGGCGAAATAGCCCGGCCTTAATATCCTGGGTTAGGTCTACTAAATCTGAAACTACAGCTGATGCGGCAGAGAGCTGTCCTGCGCCGGGGCCGTAAAAAATAAGATTTCCGGCCAAGTCTGATGATAAATAAATTGCATTAAATACCCCGCCTACCGAAGAGAGAGGGTTATTTTTAGGTATGAGTGTCGGGTGTACCCTAACCTCCAAGCCCTGCTTTTCTTTTTTGGCAATAGCCAAGAGCTTAATTTCAAAACCCAGTTCGCCTGCGTAATTAATATCCAATAAAGATATTCGGGAGATCCCTTCTATAAATACGTCATTAAGGCTAACTAATTTTCCAAAACCCAGGTAGGCTAGAATAATAAGCTTATGAGCTGAGTCTATTCCTTCAAGGTCGAGTGTGGGATTTTTTTCGGCAAAACCCTTTTCCTTGGCTTCTTTGAGGGCTTCGGAAAAAGACTGGTTAAAAGAGCTCATTTGCGACAGGATGTAATTAGAGGTTCCATTTAATATGCCGTATATGCTGGAAAATCGATTCGCCACTAGGCTTTCTCTCAAAGTTTTAATGATGGGTATTCCTGCCCCTACCGAAGCCTCAAAATAAATATTTTTGGAGCAGTCTTTAGCTTGGGCAAATAACTCTTTTCCTTCTTCGGCCAAAAGCGCTTTATTGGCAGTAACGACATTTTTGCCCTTTTTCAAGCTTTCCAATATATATTCTTTTGCTGGATGCAGGCCCCCGATAAGCTCGACAATTATATCAATCTGTGGGTCGTTAATGATTTCTTTTGCATCTCTGGTTAGAAGAGCCTTTTCTACAAAAACATTTCGTTTTGATGCTAGGTCTTTATCGCAAATTTTCTTTATGTTTATTTCTACGCCGATTTTTTGGCTTAGTAAGGCGCGCCTTTCCCTAAGGATCTTAACTACTCCTGATCCTACATTTCCAAAACCCAGTAAGCCGATATTAATTTTTTTCATTTTCTTTTCCTTTTTAACCCCAGTTGGTTCTAGTAAAAAAAGATTAATTCCTAATGTTGTGTAAAATGCCTGATTATCTGCATTTTGTTTTTATCCAATTCCAGGAATTCTAGCTCTGTTCTATATGTTCCCCCTGGTGTAAGTATGGATGAAATTACGCGTGCCCTCATCTGGATTGTTTCTGACGGATGCTCAGGGAATATAGCCATAATATTTATTGTAGTATTGGATTTGAGCTGTCCTGAGGAATTTAAGATGATCCCCATGGTATTAATACATAACACCTTGGCGTGGCTCCATTGCAGCTGATTGTTTTCATCCAAATGGCTATATTTAACGGTTAAGGGTTTTTTAAGCCCTTCTTGTTTTGTTTCTGTTTCAGATAAAATGCTTTTTGGTGCCAACGCCAAGATATAATTCAGGAATATATTCTTCTGATTTTCTTTAAAGCCAATAAATTCAACCCTGATCACGCAAATGCTTTTGTCCGAACCTTCACAGCTGACTATTTTGGCCTTAGTCTCAATCCAGTCCTCGGGAAGCGGCGGTATTTTTATCTTTAGGTCAATGATGCTGTTTGCAATATAAGGTTCATCAGAGACAAAACAGGCTCCACAGTAGCTGATGTCCTTTATAATTCCCCTGTTCCAGGAGCCGTTTTTTCTGGAGAAGTATTGCAAAGATAGATGCTTGTTAATTCTTGCCGATCTTCTTCTTTCACGCATTTTTAGCGCCCTGTATTGTTTATCCTAAGTATCTTTAGGCCTTTGATGAGTCTATTCTTATTATATAAAAGATCAGTAAAAATAGTTGCAAAATAAATTTTAATCGGTGGGCGGACAGACTTGCCCGCCAAACTGCCTTGGCGGGTCCGCCACGCTTTGTGGCGGAAACTTTTAAAGGGCTTTCTTGTCCGCGTGCATTATTTAATCGGGGCGGACAGACTTGAACTGTCGACCTCTTGAACCCCATTCAAGCGCTCTAGCCAAACTGAGCCACGCCCCGCTCTTTTGGCGTATAGCCAAAAGATCAATTGTATTTATAGATTTATTTATTTTGCCAAAAGAGCGGGGCACGCCCCTGCCCAGTTTGACAAAAAGAATTAAATTACATTATTCTTCTTTTTTTCTTCTGCCCATTAAATCCCTTACGGCTTCAATAGGAGCCTTATGTTTATAAAGAGTAAGGTAGACTTCATGAGTAATGGGCATATCTATTTTATGTTTTTTAGCTAGTTTATATGCGGATTTTGTTGTGGGAATACCTTCGGCAATCATTCGCATATGTTTGATTATTTCTTCAATTTTTTTACCCCGTCCGAGCTCTTCCCCCACTTTGCGGTTTCGGCTATATGGGCTGATACAGGTAGTTACCAGGTCTCCTAATCCGGTTATTCCGCTGAATGTTTTAGCTTGCGCGCCCAAGGTTAAACCTAGCCTGGATATTTCTGCTAACCCTCTGGCTAAAAGAGCGGCTTTGGTATTAGTACCAAAGCCAAGTCCGTCAGATACCCCGCAGGCGATAGCTATGATATTCTTAAGACTGCCTCCTAATTCTACTCCTATTGTATCGAGGCTTGTGTAAACCCTGAATTCTGGAGCCATGAATACGTCTTGTAAATAACGGTTAATTCTTGCTTCAGGCGAGGCAATTACTGCTGTGGTTGGTATACCTCTGGCTGTTTCATAGGCTATTGTTGGGCCAGATAGCACTGCTATTTTTACCTTTCCCAGTTCCTCGCGTATTAGTTCGGACATCCTTTTTAATGAGCGAGTTTCAATTCCTTTGCTTACGCTTAAAAATATGGTTTTACCTGACACGGGTATTTTGC
>JAHKBC010000030.1 GCA_018825725.1 Candidatus Omnitrophota bacterium | reverse complement strand
GGCTTCCGTTCGTGACCTGTCTGTATGTCGAAAAGATCGGAGATACAGGGATTCTTGATGAAACGGTCGGATTCCTGGAAGGGCCCCTGCTCAAGCAGGGAGAAGAATCTTACTATAATATGCCAAAAATCTCCTCTCGTGCCGCGACACTTTATGATCATTGTGTTTTAAGCGTGAAAAGAGGGTTGAAGTTCGGCATTCATGGCCTTCCTCTTATGGGAAGCGGGGATTGGAATGACGGGATGAATATGGTTGGGCGCGAAGGAAAAGGCGAAAGCGTCTGGCTTGCTTTTTTTCTTTTCGATATTCTTAAGTCGATGGCGGTCTTGGCAGCTAAGCATGGGGATAAGGTTTTTTCGGAGTTCTGTGTTGAGGAGGCAGGGAAACTCGCCAGGAATATTGAAGAGCATGCTTGGGACGGCGAGTGGTATCGCCGGGCCTATTTTGATAATGGGGATCCTTTGGGTTCTTCCTTGAATAGTGAATGCCGGATCGATTCGATCCCACAATCCTGGGCGGTTCTTTCAGGTGCGGCTCAGCGGGAAAGGGCCCGAAGGGCCATGGATCAGGTGGACCGGCAGCTTGTCGACAGGAAACACGCGCTGGTGAGATTGTTTGACCCTCCTTTTAATAAGGCTTTCCCTAACCCGGGATACATCAAAGGCTATGTCCCCGGCGTGAGGGAGAACGGAGGACAGTACACGCATGCTGCGGTCTGGGCGGCGATCGCGTTCGCGGTTTTAGGGGATAAAAAGCGGGCTTGGGAGTTGCTCGATATGATCAACCCGGTGCATCATTGCGATACTGCGGATAAGTGCGCTGTTTACAAAGTGGAGCCGTTCGTAATGGCTGCAGATGTGTATGCCTCTCTTGGTCTTGCCGGACGCGGGGGATGGACCTGGTACACTGGATCCGCGTCTTGGATGTATCAGCTTATCGTGAAGCATTTGCTGGGGATTCGGTTGAAAGTGGATAGGATTTATTTCGAGCCGTGCCTTCCCGCGGGTTGGTTCTCTTGGAAGCTGCATTACCGGTATCGGGAAACCTTCTATCATATTATTTTTGTGTGCTCAGGATCGTCAGATCGTATAATGTCTATTGAGGTGGATGGTATCGCGCAGAAGGAAATGGTTGTACGGCTCATTGATGATCGAGTAGAGCATTCAGTGGAAGTGAAGATTGGATGATCGTAGGATACCATGTTAATCCTTATTGACAGCCATGTTATGCGGAGTTACAATAAAAAAATGAAGGATAAGTTAACCTCATAAAAAGGATAGGCAAATGGCGAAAAAAATATTGGTTATCGAAGATGACCGGGATGTTGCTAAGAGCCTGCAAGCAGCGTTGGTAAGGTTTAACTACCAGGTTTCCATGGCAGCTAATGGTGAAGAGGGCCTGAAAAAGATTATAGCAGATACGCCGGATTTGATTATCCTGGATATACTTATGCCCAAAGTTGATGGATACGATTTTTTGGTAACTCTTAAAGAAACCAAGGGCAGAGGAGGCAATGTTCCGTCAATCCCGATTATCGTTACCACTGCTATAGCCGATGATTCAATAAGGGAGATGATCAGTAAAGAAGAAATATGCGCGTATTTTACAAAACCCTTTGACTTAAAGGAATTGTTGGATAAGATAAGCGAAATTATCGGCAAAAATGAGTAGTGCGGATAGCCTAAAAGATTATAAAAAACTAAGGCGCTCTATCCGAGATAAAAATTAAATTCCTTGCAGTAGGAGTCTCCTATTTGGATTGAAGTTAGATTAAATTCCAGTTAGTAACTTTTTGCTTTCTATCATAACTAATTGCTATGAACAGGTAAAGAAAATTAATTTGTTTGATTATTTGTATTTTAATATTAAACTAATACAAATGAAAATTTGGAATATCAGCATTCATAAATAATTAAAATAATTATTATGTATTCTGTAAAAAAAAGCCACGGGAATACTTATTCTAAGCCAGGGAATGCGCCCTGGTTTTATTATTTGTTATTCGGTATTAGAAAATTATTTCTTCGTGGGTAGAAAAAGGGAGGAAGAATTGGTAGACAATAAATTCTGCGTCCTTGTAGTAGATGATGAAGACGATACCCGGGAAATGCTGGATAGGGGATTAAGGCGCCGCGGATACCAGGTCAAGGTGGCTGCTGACGGCAAAGAAGCTATTAAGCAGCTTAAGGCTAGTAATATTGAGATTATTCTTCTTGATATCCGGCTTCCTGATTGTGAAGGTATAGATCTTCTGGAGAATATTAAAAAGATTAATCCGGATACGGAAGTAATTATTATTACCGGCTACAGTTCAGTTGAATCCGCTATTTTAAGCATGAAAAGAGGAGCATATGATTATTTGGAAAAGCCTTTAAAGATCGATAAGGTTGCTGCCCTTATTGAAAAAGCCCTGGAGAAACATAAATTATTGGAGACAGTTGCTCTCTATGAAATCAGCACGGCTATCTTTTCTACCATTAAAATGAAGGAGTTGCTGCAGATTATCGTGGATTTGACCATGAAGGTGTTACGGGCAGATGATACCTCGGTGATGTTATTAGATGAACAGGGCAAGTTATATATAGCTATATCATATGGCCTGACTGAGGATATTATTAAGAAGACTAGGATAGCAATAGGAGAACGTATTTCCGGATGGGTCGCTCAAAACACTGAACCGGTTATTCTCACGGGTGACCTCAAGGATGACCCGCGTTTCCAGGAATTAAGCGTAAGGGGCGATATAAAGAGCGCGATCGTCGTGCCTCTGGTAAAAAATAAGAAGGTCCTGGGTATATTGAACGCAAACCGCATAAAAATAGAGAAGGGTTTCAATAAAGGCGACCTCTATAAAGCCAGTATCTTTGCTTCGTTAGTGAGCCTGGCTTTAGATAATGCTAATTTATACAAAGAGCTGGCCATACTTAAAGACCATATGCTCTTAGCCAATGAGGGCCTAAAAAAAGAAGAAAGCAAATGCAGGGATATGATCAGGGAGTTAGAATTGAGCCAGAAACAATTAATGCAGTCAAGTAAATTAGCTGCCTTAGGCAGATTAGTTTCGGATATGGCGCATGAAGTCAATAACCCACTTATGGTTATTTCAGGAACTGCGCAATTAGCCTTGATGGAGGGCGTACAGGATGAAACAATGAAATCTAATTTTCAGATTATCCGGAATGAATGCGTGAGGGCCAAAGATATTATCGAGAGGCTGCTTCAATTTTCGCGCCCCAGCAAGGGAGAGTTTAAAAAAAAGGATATCAATGATTCTATCAGGGTTATAGTTTCTCTTATCAGTCATCAGTTTGAAATCAACGGCATAGCTATAGAAGAACATTATACCAAAGAGCCTCTTTGGGTTTGTATCGATGATAAACAGATTCAGGAGATAATTTTGAATATTATGAATAATGCCAAGGATGCCATGAAAGACAGCGGGATAATTAAAATAATTATTTCCCAGGAACAGGATAAGGCTAGAATAAACATAGAAGATAATGGTTTCGGGATGCCCCAGGAGGTTTTAAATAAGATATTTGAGCCTTTTTTTACCACTAAAGAAAAGGGGACAGGTATAGGACTTTCTATTTGCCAGAATATTATCAAAAATCATAACGGTGAATTAAATTACGCCAGTATTGTTGGTAAAGGTACTACTGCCAGCATAAAATTGCCTTTAGCCAAGGAACAATAAAGATTATGAGCAAGATATTGATAGTTGATGATGAGCCAGTAATAATAGATATCCTGACCAAACTGTTATTATTAAATAATTTTGAGGTTCTTTCATCAGTGACAGGAGAGGATGTGATAGATATTCTTAACCGCGGAGAAAAAATTGACCTGGTTATACTGGATATGAAGATGCCCAAGATTAGGGGCACGGATATCTTAAAGAAGATGCGCGAGTTTGATATGGGTGTGCCAGTACTTATTCTGACCGGTTCGATAGATAAATATAAACACGAAGAGGAATTTAAGCAGTTTGGGCTTAACTTGGATGATGTATGGCAAAAGCCGGTAGATCTTTACCTCTTACTGGAGAAAATTAAAAGCAAATTAATGAAATCTTAAGAGCTGAATTTATGGTTAATATAAGTTTACTTACCGATTTTGGCCTGGAAGATAATTTTGTGGGGGTTATGAAGGGAGTTATCGCAAAAATAAACCCTCAAGCCAGAACAATAGATATTACTCATTCCATTGAAGCGCAGAATATCCTTCAGGCCGGTTTTATCTTAAGAAGTTCTTTTAGCTATTTTCCCAAAGGCACAATTCACCTGGCTATTGTTGATCCGGGAGTAGGTTCCAGGGAGCGTAAGGCAATAATAGTAAAGACAAGAAATTATTTTTTTGTCGCTCCGGATAACGGGATATTAAGCCTGACTTTAGAAAAAGAAAAGCCGGTTAAGATCATAGAAATAAAAAATACAAAATATTTTCTTAAGCCGGTTTCTTGCACTTTTCATGGAAGGGATATCTTTGCTCCGGTTGCAGCATATCTTTCCCGTAAAATAAAACCCGAAGCTTTTGGGACAAAGCTGGCCAAATTAAAGAAGTTGGATTCTCCCTGCGCCAGCTTTCAGGGCAATGTCCTTAAAGGCTCGATCATACATGTCGACCGTTTCGGTAACTTGATTACGAATATTGAAAAGAGTTTATTTGATTCTTTTGTCGGCAAGAGTGGGTTTAAAGTAAGGTTTAAGAATGAAGCCTTAGATAGGATAAGCACTGCTTACGTTAACACCCTGCATGGTTTTCCTCTGGCAATATTCGGCAGTTTTAATACTCTGGAAGTCAGTATCAACAAAGGAAGCGCTTGCGATTATTTTAAAGCTCGCTTATTTGATCCTATTGAGATAGTCAAATAGCCTTTTTGCCAGGGACGTTCCCCAAGGTGACAGGCCAAGTGTCTATAACTAACTGCAAACAAGCAGATTGGAATACAGGTTTTTAAAAAGGGTGTCCCCTTTGGGGACGTCCCCAAACAAGAAAGGCGAATATGAAACAGGAATCCAAAGAGACGCTAATAGCTAAGATCAAGAAATTTTTCGCGCAATTATTTGAAAATATTGACAAGAAAATGGAAGCAGAGGCTAAATCAAAACCCTGTTGTTGTAAGCCGGCTGAAGGAAAAGATAAATCATGCTGCAACTGATAGTAGACTGGTGTGTTTACAGTGTTTTAGGATTTCCGGGTTCATCGAGGCTGGCAGGGGTGATCAACTTTTTTCTCTATGATTCCATAAAGATCTTTTTCTTGCTTTTCACCATGATTACCACCATTGGTTTTTTAAGGACATTCCTGCCTCAGCAGAAGATCAGGGAATGGTTAAATAAAACAGGCGGAATAGGTAATCTCTTTGCTGCCCTTTTTGGGGCGGTTACGCCTTTTTGTTCGTGCTCTTCCATACCGATATTTTTTAGTTTCCTCGAGGCCGGGATACCTTTGGGGATAGCATTTTCTTTCCTGATAACCTCACCAATAATAAACGAATATCTGGTGGTATTAATGCTGGGTTTTTTCGGCTGGAAGATTACCCTTGCCTATGTCTTGTGCGGCGTTGCCATCGGCGTAGTCTCAGGAATTATTCTGGGCAGGATGCGGCTTGAGGGGTTGATTGTCAAAGATATCATCAATTCTGATTCCGGTGTTTTTGGCGAAGGTAAGCTTTACCAAGGCTTTAAGAGCAGGCTGCTCTTTGGCATAAACGAAGCCTTTTCGATCATTAAGAAGCTCTGGGTGTGGATATTAGTTGGCGTTGGCATAGGGGCCCTCATACATAATTTTATACCCCAGGAGAGTGTGCAGGGGATAGTCGGTAAGGCGGGTTTTTTTGCAGTTCCGGTTGCTACTCTTCTAGGCGTCCCCATGTATGGAAGCTGCGCGGCAATACTTCCTGTGGCCATAGTTTTATTTCAGAAAGGATTTCCGTTAGGCACGGCATTAGCTTTTATCATGGCTGTTTCTGCTTTAAGCCTGCCTGAAGCGATCATGCTTAGAAGAGCGATGAAACTAAAGTTGATAGCAATTTTTTTTGGTATAACGACCTTAGCCATAATTTTCACCGGATACCTCTTTAATTTCGCAACGCGCTAATTTTAAGATCAAATATTATGCCCTGGTCTCTT
>JAHKBC010000298.1 GCA_018825725.1 Candidatus Omnitrophota bacterium | reverse complement strand
TCAGGTTTACCGGAATGTTTAATGCCGCATGATCTTGCGCTAGCCAAGAACCCAATAGGCAATATTGCCTGGTAACAGGTTTTCATAATAACCCCGTACGCTCCTCAAATTTACAGAGTATATTCATATTCTGCACTGCCTGCCCCGAAGCGCCCTTCATCAGGTTGTCGATAACAGATATGATTACTGCCTTATCCCCATCCTCCTGAATTCCTATATCGCAGAAATTCGTCCCTACCACGGCTTTAAGATTAGGATAATCACCTGCGTCACGCACCCTTACAAAAGGCTCTAATTTATAGAACTTCTTATAAAAATCGGTCAGGCCGCCTTTTTTAATCTTAGATTTTTTGCTTTTCTTAACATATATGGTTTCCAGAATACCTCTAGCCAGAGGCAACAGATGCGGCACAAAACTTACCCTCACCTCATCCTGAGCCAGAAAACCTAACTCCTGGTTAATTTCCGGCATATGCTGATGGCTGTTAACTTTATAGGCCCGAAAATCACCTTCAATTTCCGAGAATAAAAGATCTTGAGATAACTTTCTTCCTGCGCCGGTTGAGCCGCTTTTGGCATCAATAATAATAGAATCTAAATCCACGGCTTCCGTTGCCACAAGCGGCGCCAATCCCAATATGGCTGCCGTAGGGTAACATCCGGGATTAGCGATAAAATTAGCCTTGCTTATATTCTCCCGGTAAAGCTCCGGCAAGCCATAGACTGATTTTTTCAAGTTTATTTTATCCTTATGGTCCACCTGATAGAAATTCCGGTATACCCTGCTATCCTTAAGCCGATAATCCGCGCTTAAATCAATAACCGGTTTCTTGGCCGCTAATAACGCCGGAACAACACCCATAGATACCGTATGCGGCAAAGCCAGAAATACTAAATCGCAATTATTAATGATCTCCTTTATATCGATCTCCTTGCAGATCAAATCAATCTTTCCCCGTAACCGCGGAAATAATTCGGAAATCGCAAGTGGTTTATCGATCTTTGCGTAAAGCCCGGTTATGCGCACATGAGCATGCTTTAATAAAATATCGATTAGCGCCTCACCGGCATAACCGCTGGCGCCCACAATCCCTGCTTTAATCAGCATAATGTTATCCTTTTTTTATGAATATTATTATATCCCTAAACAGTATTATATCAAGTATTTTTATCGTCGGAACTACAATTTACATCATACTATCCATAAGCTACGGGCTTGCTATCTTGCACCTGGCGCAACGCAAATTTGCGCCAGTGTTGCCCTTGTGGGCAAAAAAAATCCCGCTTCTTATGCGGGACTATCTCTTAACACTTATCACTTAACCCTGTGTTCTTTACCTCTTAGTCCACTGGAAGCGTTTACGGGCTCCTTTCTGTCCGTACTTCTTGCGCTCCTTAGCCCTGGGGTCTCTGGTTAAATACCCATTCTTACGCAGCATCTCTCTTAACTCCGGTTGAACCTGCGAAAGCACGCGGGAAATTCCCAGCCTGAGCGCCCCTGCCTGGCCAGCCAGTCCGCCGCCTTGAATCTTGGCTTTGATATCAAATTGGGCCACGGTATTGGTAGCCTCAAGAGGCTGCTTTATAATCAGGCGGTCTGTCTCACGAATAAAATACTTATCCAAAACAGAACCATTAACCTCAATATCTCCCTTACCGGCCATAAGATAGACCCTGGCTGTTGCTTCCTTGCGCCTTCCTATAGCTGCATACTTCTTTATCTCTTCCATATTTATAATTTAATAACCTCCGGCTTTTGGCTTATGTGCGGATGATTACTGTCAGCATAAATCTTTAATTTCTTGACTATCTGCGCGCTGAGCGCCCCCTTCGGCAACATCCTTTCAATAGCCAATCTTAGCACAGTCTCGGGACTCTTAGTTAAAAGAGTTTCCAGATTAACTTCTCTTAAACCTCCGGGATAGCCCGAATAACGCCGATACACCTTATCTTTTAGTTTATTGCCGGTAACCTTTATCTTGGCGGCATTAATAATTACAACCGCATCCCCGGTATCCATAAAAGGAGTATAAATACTCTTATGTTTACCCCTTAAAATGCTGGCTACCTTAGAAGCAAGCCGTCCCAGCACCTTATCCTGGGCATCCACAAGATACCATTTCGTCTTAATCTCTGATTTCTTAGGCAAGTATGTTTTTTGCATAGACTATCAAATTTAGCATATTTTTAGCTTTTGTCAAATAATTTTTATTATATTTTCCTGATTAGGAATAAACACAAAAAACTGGTAGCCGCTGAAATCAGGATAAGCCACTTCAGGCCCAAGTAGGG
>JAHKBC010000297.1 GCA_018825725.1 Candidatus Omnitrophota bacterium | reverse complement strand
GAGTGAGAGTTTTATAGCTAAGAATATAAATTTGTTTGCTCGGTTATTTAGTGTAAAGAGACAGGTAGAAGCCAAGACTATCGGCCCCTAGTTTTCATAGCAGCTCCATTAAAATTATAATTCGTCATTCCAATCTTTTGTGTAAATTGTGTATATAGCTAATTATAACCGCAGGACCGAAGCGGTATTTTTTCTTTTCTTTTTATTTCTTATTTTCTGCGGCATAAGGCTTATTTTTATACAATCCTTTCGTTCGCAATACCTCTACTCAATCGCAAAAAAACAACAAAATCAATTGCTGGAATTAGAGCCTCGCAGGGGGGTAATTTATGATGCCAATCTTAAGCCCCTGGCAGTTAATATTTCCATAGATTCCGTATATGCATGCCCACAGGATTTAAAAGAACCTGATAAGGAGCAGATTGTCATTTCTTTGGCGCCTATATTGAAGATAGACCCCTCTTTTATCAGGGAGAGGCTTTCGAGAAATAAATCTTTTGTCTGGCTGGCGCGTAAGATTGCTCCCCAGCAAAGCCAGGATATTGCTAAGTTAAACCTAAAGGGCATTGGTTTTATCAAAGAGAGCAAACGATGTTACCCTAATAAATACCTGGCTAGCCATATTCTGGGTTTTGCCGGTTTGGATAATATCGGCTTGGAGGGGTTGGAAATGAGTTTTGATAAATACCTTAAGGGCCAGTTCGGATGGGCGCAGGTTTTGAGGGATGCGCGGCAAAAGAAACTTAATCTTTATGAAGATATTCTTTTGCCGCGCGATGGTTATGATTTGGTTTTGACTATTGACGAGGTAATTCAGTATATCGCTGAGCGTGAGCTTGATAAAGTTGTCACTACGCACCATGCCCAGGCTGCAAGCATTATAGTTATGGATCCTATTACTGGTAGAATTCTGGCTATGGCCAGCCGTCCAAATTTTGATTTGAATGAGTACAATAATGTTAAGAATGATGTTCGGCGTAACCGCTCGATCTGCGATTTATTCGAGCCGGGGTCGGTCTTTAAAATAGTTACAGCTGCTGCGGCTTTGGAAGAAAAAAAGTCAAGCGAAGAGGATAAGTTTTTTTGCGAGAACGGGGCTTATCGTGTAGGAAATCACGTGTTGCATGACCATCGGCCGCACGGGCTGCTTACGTTTAAGGAGGTTATAGAACAATCCAGCAATATCGGGACCACTAAAATTGCCCAGCGGCTGGGCCCGGATCTATTATATCGTTATATTAAACTTTTTGGTTTTGGCTCAAAGCTGGAAGTTGATCTTCCCGGCGAAATTAACGGTATGATTAAGGAGCCGCGTTTCTGGTCCAAGACTTCTATAGGAGCTATTCCTATCGGCCATGAGGTGGGAGTAACAGCCTTGCAATTAGCGTCGGCTATATCGGTTATTGCCAATAATGGCCAATTGATGCGGCCCTATGTGGTTAGCGAGATCAGGGATAAAGAAGGAGAGGTTATAACCAAGTTTTCACCCCATATGTTGCGCCGGGTAATTTCTGTAGATACAGCGCAGAGGGTAAAAAAGATTTTGACGCAAGTTATTGAGAATGGAACCGGAAAGATGGCTAGGATGAAGAATTTTAGCGCTGCCGGAAAGACCGGGACAGCTCAGAAGCTGGACAATAGCGGAGCGTACTCTCATGATAAATATATAGCCAGTTTCATTGGTTTTGCCCCGGCAGAAGCGCCGGCAGTGGCTATTGTGGTAATCGTTGATGAGCCGCATCCGGCTTATTTCGGCGGAGTTGTTTCTGCTCCGGTCTTTAAGAGTGTGGCTAATGATGTTTTAAAGTATATGAAAATAAATAGTATGTTGCGGGAGGTTGCGTTTTCCAATGATCTTGAACCGTCTGATTAAAGAAATATCGCCTTCTAAGATTACTGGAAAAGTTACCGGTATTTCGGTTAAAGGTTTAACCTGTAATTCCAAGGAGGCTAAAAAAGGTGATATCTTTATTGCTATTCAGGGAGTCAAAAGAGACGGGAATTTATTTATTCAGGAAGCCATTGACCGTGGCGCTTGCGCCATTATATCCCAGGAACATAGTTTTGGGCTAAAGCTTCCCTGGATTGTAGTTAAAGATTGCCGTAAGGCAGCAGGAGATTTGGCTTCTATTTTCTTTGGTCGGCCTTGCGAAAAATTAAAGTTTATAGGAATTACCGGAACTAATGGAAAAACGACCATTGCTTATCTAGCAGAAGATATATTAAAAGAAGCCGGAAAGAAAACAGGGGTAATCGGAACAGTAAATTACCGCTTTAATAATAAAATTATTCCTTCCAATAATACTACACCCGGGCCTCTCCAGTTGCATTCTATTTTTAAGCGAATGCGTGATGGTAAAATCAAATATGTGGTTATGGAGGTTTCTTCGCATGCCTTGGAACAGGATAGGGTGCGGGGCATAGATTTTTCCTCAGCCATTTTTACTAATCTTACCCAGGACCATTTGGATTATCATAAAACCCTGGAGGAATATTTTCAAACCAAGGCCAGGCTTTTTAGAAATCTTTCTACTGGGGCATGCGCAATAATTAATACTGATGACCGGTATTCCAGGAGATTAAGGAGGTTGACTAAGGCCAGGGTAGTTACTTATGGCATAGATCATCAAGCAGATTTTATGGCTCAAAAAATAAAATTTGATTTGCAGGGGACAGATTTCATTTTAAAAACGCCCTCCTTATCGTTGCCTTTAAGTGTGCGTTTAATAGGCAGGTACAATGTGTATAACTATTTAGCGGCAATCAGCTGGGCGATGTGCCAGGGTTTGCCATGGAGTAAGATAGATTTGGCCGTACGTAATTTTTCTTATGTTCCTGGAAGGCTGGAGAGGGTTGACACAGCTAGAGGGTTCTCGGTGTTTGTAGATTATGCCCATACCGAAGACGCTCTTAAAAATGTGATTCAAGCATTAAGAGAAGTGGGTAGGGGCAGGATTATCGTAGTCTTTGGCTGTGGAGGAGACCGTGACAGGTCAAAAAGGCCTAAAATGGGAAAGGTAGCCACGGAATTGGCGGATTTGGCAATTATCACCAGCGATAATCCCCGCAATGAAGAGCCATTGGCAATAATCGCGGATATTAAAAAGGGAATTAAGAAGAATAATTATCTGGTAATACCACAGCGAAAGGAAGCTATTATGAAGTCTCTTTTTTTGGCCAAAAAACACGATATTGTCTTACTGGCTGGAAAGGGGCATGAGGGATATCAGATTATAAAGGATAAAGTATTTGATTTTAACGATTGTCAGACGGTAAAAGAATGTTTAACTTTAGCGAATTAGTATTAGCTACTAAGGCAAGTAGATTTTATAAAGCAGGCAGTGATAAATTTGGCGGCATATCTATTGATTCTCGCACCATAAAGAGAAATGAAGTATTTATCGCCATTAAAGGCGATAACTTTGACGGCCATGATTATATTGAATCCGCAATCAAGAGTGGCTCTAGTTGCATAATTTTATCTAAAAGCTGCGTTAAAAAAATACCTTCCCGAATTTCCCGTATTTACGTCCAGGATACCGTTCTTTCTTTGGGGGATGTTGCCAGATTCTGGCGCAATAAGTTTACTATTCCGGTTATTGGCGTTACGGGAAGTAACGGCAAGACCACTACCAAGGATATGCTGGCTTGGGTATTAGGCTCTAAATTCAAGGTTCTCAAAAACGAAGGTACCAAAAATAACCATATTGGCCTGCCCATGACTTTGCTAAAGCTTAATAACAGCTATGAAATTGCAGTAGTGGAATTAGGGACTAACCATTTTGGGGAGATTTCATATTTAAGCGGTATTGCCAGGCCGAATATAGCCGTTATCACAAATATCGGGCCATCGCATTTGGAATTCTTTAAAGATTTGAACGGTGTCTTTGACGAAAAAACGTCATTACTCAAATATCTAAACCGGCCCGCGCTTTCGATATTAAATGCCGATGATCCATATCTTAAAAAGTTATTAATAAAAAAGAATATTTCCGGCATCAGCGTAGGTATTAGAAACCAGGCTGATTTTAATGCTTTGCGTATTCGAATGCTCAAGGGCAAGGTTTTGTTTGCAGTAAACTATAGATTAGAGTTTACGCTTGGAGCAATAGGAGAACATAATGTTTACAATGCGCTTTTTACAGTTGCGGCAGCCAGGATTTTCGGTATAAGTTATGAAGATTGTGCCAGGAGAATGCGGAGTTTTGTTTTTCCTCCTGCGAGGCTGCAGCTGACTGAATTTCAGGGGATAAAATTTATTGATGATACTTATAATTCTAACCCGCTATCCTTCAAGATAGCCTTAGATACCTTGGCCAGCTGCGGCAATAAAGGCAAAAAGATACTTATAATGGGGGATATGCTTGAGCTAGGTAAAGAAAATGAATTGTTTCATTTTAATGCCGTCTCCCAGGCGCTTAGGGTGTGTGATGTTTTAATTACCGTTGGAAGGCATTCGCGGCTTGCGGCTAAAAATGCAAGCTTAAATAAATCAAGAATTAATGATATAATAAATTGTTTTACAGCACAGGAAGCGGCCAAGGTGCTTTTTGAAAGAATTCTTCCTAAACAAAACGATATCGTTCTGGTTAAAGGTTCGCGGGCAATGGGGCTGGAAAGTATTTTTAAAAAATAAGCCATGCTTTACTATCTGCTTTATCCACTAAGTAGTCATTTAACTTTTTTTAATATATTCCGCTATATTACATTTCGCGCAGCCATGGCGGCCATGACTGCTTTTTTGATTAGTATTATTTTTGGTCCGGCTGTAATAAGGTTGATCGCCAAATTTAACCTCAGGGAGAATATCAGGCCTCAATCGGAAAGCCACAGACTCCACGAATTGCAACATAGGAAGCAGGGAACTCCCACTATGGGAGGCGTGCTTATCCTCTTATCGATATTCGTTTCAGTCCTGCTCTGGGCGGATATATTTAACCGTTATATTATACTGGTATCTTTGGCTACCATATGGCTGGGAGTGACCGGTTTTATAGACGATTATTTAAAACATATCAAGAAGCAGTCAAAAGGCCTTGCTGCTTTAACTAAAATAGCTAGTCAGGTTTTGTTAGGTTTGATCCTGGGGATTTTAATTTATTTGCATCCGGATTCGAGCACGAGGTTAGACATCCCCTTCTTTAAGGATATTTTCTGGGATTTGGGTATTTTTTATATATTTTTTGTAGTTCTAGTCATATCAGGCTCATCAAATGCGGTTAATCTTACAGATGGGCTGGATGGATTGGCAGCCGGTATCGTTGTTATGGTAGCGTTGGCTTTTACTGTTTTGAGCTACGTTACCGGCAACATTAAGCTTAGTAGCTACTTGCTTGTGCCTTATATAAGCGGAAGCGGAGAGTTAGCGGTATTCTGTTCGAGCCTTATCGGCGCGGGTTTGGGCTTTTTGTGGTTTAACGCCTACCCGGCTTCTATCTTTATGGGTGATGTCGGTTCTCTGGCCCTGGGGGGAGCGATTGGCACAGTGGCAATACTAATTAAGAAGGAACTATTGTTGCTTGTAGTGGGTGGAATATTTGTTCTGGAGGCGCTATCGGTTATACTGCAGGTTTTTTCATTTAAGTTGACCAAGAAAAGAATATTTAAAATAGCGCCGCTTCATCATCATTTCCAGTTTCTGGATTGGCCGGAGAATAAAGTTATAGTGCGTTTTTGGATTATAGCAGGCCTTTTAGCCCTCCTGACCCTGGTTACTTTAAAAATTCGTTAAATGAGAAATACTTTAATTTTTAAAGGTAAGTTAGTTACTGTAATAGGGCTAGCGCGCAGCGGCCTGGCCTGCGCTAATCTACTTTTTAGTTTAGGCGCTAAGGTAAGGGTGAGTGAGGCTAAAGATAATCCTCAAATCAGGCTGAATGTTTCTAAATTGAAGTCCAAGAAGATTAAGTTTGAACTTGGCTCTCACACCCGTGATTTTATCCGGGGCGCGGATTTAGTGGTGGTCAGCCCAGGTGTTACACAGCAGTCGAGGCCGGTTGCCTGGGCTAGGGCTTTTGATATCTCGGTAGTAAGTGAAATAGAAATCGGGTGGCTGCTTTGTTCCGGCAAGATAATTGCTGTTACCGGTTCCAGCGGCAAGACCACGGTTACGACCTTAATCGCTAATGTCCTGGAGGCAGATAAAAAAAGAGTATTTACCTGCGGTAATATAGGCCGGCCATTTACAAGCCTGGTGCATAAGATACGGGAAGGAGACTATGTGTCTCTGGAGGTCAGTTCTTTTCAGTTAGAGGGTATTAATCATTTCAAGCCGGAAGTGGCAGTTATGCTTAATATCAGTCCAAATCATCTGGATAGACATAAGGACATGCAGGAGTATGTACAGGCCAAAAAGAGGATATTTATTAATCAGGACAAGGGCTGTTTTGCGGTTTTGAATGCCAATGACTTAGTAGTAAAAAATCTAGCTTCCCGGATTAATGCGCAAACCTTATTCTTCAAAGAGAGCAGGGCATTTAATCCTAACCAGGCTGCGGTACTCTGTGTGGCATCGTTATTGGGAATCAGAAAGAATGTCTGTTTGAAGGTGTTTAAGGAATTCAAAGGTATCCAACATCGTTTCGAGAGGCTTGAAAGTTGCCGGGGCGTGAGCTTTATTAATGATTCCAAATCTACTACCGGTATTTCGACAATTTGGGCCCTAAAGAATTTATTTAGTCCGGTTATTCTGATTGCCGGAGGCAGGGATAAGGGTATTGATTATAAGGCCATACTTCCTTATGCCCGTAATAAGGTTAAGGAAGTCTTTGCTGTCGGGGAGGCAAAGAACAAAATAAAACAGGCTTTAAGTGATTGCCTGCCCTTTTATGAAGCAGCTTCTTTGAGTGAAGCGGTAAAACGGGCTTTTGACCAGGCGCGCAGAGGGGATTGTATATTACTGTCTCCGATGTGCTCGAGTTTTGATATGTTCTCTGATTACCAGGCCCGGGGTAGGGCATTCAAGAGGATAGTTGCGGATTTAATTAGAAAGAATAAAAAAAATGCGTGATGTGAGGATTAATCTTTTTGCCACAACCATAATCTTGATCTGTATTGGTATAATAATGATTTTCAGCGCCTCGCGCATATATGCCTGGGAGAGATATAGCGATCCTTCTTTTTTCTTAAAACGACACCTGGCTTTTGTGGGAGTGGGCCTTATCAGTACGCTCCTGGTCATGTTTTTTGATTACCGAAAATTAAAAAAAATTGCCAAGCCGCTTATGCTTGTGTCATTGGTCCTGTTGGTCCTGGTTTTAATTCCCGGGTTAGGTAGAGAGGTCGGAGGAGCCCGGCGCTGGTTCCGTTTTAAATTCTTAAGTTTTCAACCATCGGAGCTGGCAAATATTGCCATAATTATTTATGTTGCCGATTTTATCAGCCGCAAGTATGATTCAGTGAGGAGCTCCTGGCAGGGGTTTCTGCCGGTATTGCTGGTGCTCGGATTTACGCTCCTCTTGATTATAATGCAGCCTGACTTGGGTACTTCTATTGCTATGTTTTCAGTAATTTTTATCATGCTTTTTATAAGCGGAGTCCGGCCGGCATATCTATTAACCATTATTTTAAGCGCTATTCCTTTTCTCTATATCCTGATTTTCAGCGTTCCTTATAGAAAGAGGCGTATTTTGGCTTTTTTAAATCCCTGGGCAGACCCGCAGGGAATTGGTTTTCAGATTATTCAATCTCAGCTAGCTTTGGGTTCCGGAGGTTTATGGGGTATGGGCCTGGGCCATTCGCGTCAGAAATTATTTTACCTTCCAGCTGCGCATACAGATTTTATTTTCTCAATAATAGGAGAAGAATTAGGGCTTTTGGGAACAATAGCTGTAATCTTTTTATTCCTATTATTCATTCGATTTTCTCTTAAGATTATCAAGAATACTAATGATAAATTCGGTTATCTTTTAGGCCTGGGGCTGGTATTAATGTTATGTTTCAAGGCTTTAGTAAATATTGGTGTGTCTTGCGGCATATTGCCGACAAAGGGGTTACCTCTGCCTTTTATAAGTTATGGGGGATCTTCGTTTATTTTTGATTTGTTGAGTGTGGGTATATTGCAGAATATCGCCCGGACGGGAGAGTACCCTTAGCCTTAGAATCTCTTTTAATTACGGCATCAAAAAATAGAAATTATTGAATAAACATAATTGCCAAAAAAAAGTAAAATTGTTAAGCGTGCCATTTATTTCATGACATTGCCTGGCGTCAAGATTTAGGCGTCGAGTTTTGAATGAGGAGTTTGTCTGGATGAAAGTTCTGATAGTCAGTGGTTCAAGCGGCGGGCATATCTTTCCGGCAATCGCTCTTCTGGAAGAATTAAACAAAAGAAATAATCGCGGTTCATGTTTACTGGTTATTCCAAGAAAAAAGTATAGCTTTGGTTTAGGCCTACAGCCTTCTGAGGTCAGGTATATAACATTTGTCCGCTCGACTACTAAATCCGTATCACTCTTGGCCGGGAGTTTATGGAGCCTCTTAAAATCCTTTCTGGAGAGCTTCTTTATAATTATTGAATTTAAGCCCCAGGCAGTTGTAGGTTTTGGCACTATTACTTCTGTTCCGGTTGTTTTTTGGGCCTGGCTGCTGCGTATCAAGACGATTATACATGAACAGAATGTTATTCCTGGACGCGCCAACATGATTTTAGCAAGGATAGTAGATGTAATCGCCGTATCTTTTCCGGAGACGGCAGCTTATATAAATGATTGCAGGCAGAGGGTAGAATTAGTCGGCAATCCTTTGCGTAAAAATATGAGGTTAATCGCTAAGGATAAGGCTTTTGCTTTTTTTGGCCTTAATCAGGGAAAATTTACGATTTTAGTTGTTGGCGGAAGCCAGGGGAGCAAGAGGATAAACCTCGCCATATTAGAAGCGCTTACGGGTTTAGACGGCGCTTCCCGAATCCAGGTGTTACATCTTGGCACGGGAGACGATTACGCAGTTTTAGAAAAAGGATATCGGTCGTTAGGTGTTGATTTTCGTCTATTTCCTTTTTTGAAAGAAATGGAGTATGCGTATTCAGCCAGCGATTTGGTTATTTGCAGGGCTGGAGCTACAACTATTGCGGAGTTATTATACTTTCACAAGCCGGCTATAATTATACCTTATCCTTATGCCTATAACCATCAAATGGCTAATGCCGCGATTATGGAATCCCGCGGCCTGGCGCGCATCATAGAAGACCCTAAACTAGATGAGGGTCTTTTGCAAATTTGTATCCAGGACATGATGAATAGGCCTTTGGATATGAGCCAGCTAATTGCCCCGCAATTTGATGCCAGGCAAAGGCTGGCGGATACGCTCTTGAGCCTATAAATGCGAAAAAGCTTATTCTTTTTTTTAATTTATCTTTCTTTTTGTATATCTGCGCCTGCCCGCGAACTTGATGCCTGGAGAGTTGAAAAAAGTACGCATTTTCTGGTTCATTATCGCAACGCGCCGAAAGATTTTATCGCCAGGATTGTAAGAGAATCAGAAAAGCATTATAATCAAATCGCTCAAAGTTTAGGTTATAATCGATATGACTTCTGGCTTTGGG
>JAHKBC010000296.1 GCA_018825725.1 Candidatus Omnitrophota bacterium | reverse complement strand
TGAACCGGATAACGCCTCTCCCATCTGAATCAATGACGTTTCGCTCTTTAGGTTATACCTTAATATGGAATTAGCATCCAGTAATTTTTGAAAATCCACGACGTTTTTCTGGTTCACATACCCCAGACGAAAGATTTCCGTCTGCTGCCATACATAGAATAATGCGGCACTGGTCACTATAAATGCCAAAAGCAGAAACTTAGATAGTTTCATTCGTGCACCTCTGGGCAACTCGGAGTTTAGCGCTGCGGCTGGCGGGATTATCTTGAACCTCCGTTTCGTTGGGCTGCAATGGCTTATCGGTTATTATATCTATTAACCCATTACTTGTCAATCTGCGAAAATTGTGTTTGACAATCCGGTCTTCCAAGGAATGAAAGGAGATAACGCATATCCGGCCACCCTTACGCAACAATCCCACGGCCTTACTCAAGGCCGTATCCAATACCTCGAGTTCGCGGTTTACGGCAATACGCACCGCCTGAAATGTCCGGGTTGCCGGATGAATACGGTAATATCTGTATTTGTAAGGAACAGCACGCAATACTATATCACTTAATTCGGCTGTCGTAGATATTGCGTGTTTTTTTCTCTCACTGACCAATAAACGCGCGATACGATTATGCCAGCGTTCCTGTCCAAAAGCCCACAAAAGGTTAGATATCTCTTCCTCGTTTAGATTATTAATCAGGTCATAAGCGGAAATGTAGCTATTGCGGTCAAGGCGCATATCTAATGGGCCGTCATTACGAAAACTAAAACCCCGGGTTGGATCACTTAATTGATACGAGGATACCCCCAAATCAAAAAGTATGCCATCAACTTGCTCGACTCCCAAATTAACAAGCAGGGTATCGATTTCGGAAAAATTACCATATATAATATCGTAATTATTGTTCACCGTTAACAATCTCTCCTTTGCAATTTCAAGAGATTCCTGGTCACGGTCTATACCAATAAGCCTGCCTCCCGGCGCAATAGCTTCCAACATGCCCAGGCTATGGCCTCCTGTCCCTAAGGTAGCATCGACAGCAATATTGCCGGCTCTCAGATTAAGGTATTCTTTAATTTCCTTGCACATAACCGGAATATGTAATTTGACAACATCCATTGTAAGCATTTATACTTTCGAATCTATTAATTTTTCGGCAATCTCCTCGAATGACTGCTGCCAGTTACCGTAAAATTCATTCCATACTAGTGTTGACCAGATTTCAATCCTATTTGAAACACCAACAATTGTTACATCCTTTTTAATTTCTGCGAAATCCTTCAGGTACTGCGGAAGAAGAACCCGGCCCTGCCTATCGGGAGCAACCTCGACAGTACCGGAGAAATAAATGCGGTTAAATATGCGGGATTCCTGCTTGGTAAAAGATACGGACTTGAACTTTTGTTCCTGGGCGCGCCACTCCTCCTCGGGAAACATAAAGAGACACTTATCCAGCCCGCGGGTAACAAAAAACCTTTCCACAAAATTTCCCTTAGCTGCTTCGCGGAATTTAGAAGGCAATATTAGCCGCCCTTTACGATCTATAGAATGGAGATATTCTCCGTAAAACATAGCTTAGCTATCTCCCACAATAAACCACTTTTAACCACTTTGTATCATAAGTATATAATATTTACCCCTTTTGTCAAGATATAAATTCAAGGTTTTTATAGATAGCTCAAGATATAGTATAAAGGTACTATTAGGTAGGCACAGGTAGGGGTTTTGTTAACGCTAGAGATTGGCCTTTTGGGCGCAAATTACATCTTTTTTAATCTGTTTTGCTAATTCCACTGCGGATTTGAATCTTTTATCCTCTCTTATCTTATCAAAAAAATGAATCTCTATTTTCTTACCGTAGATATTTTTATGGAAATTTAATATGTGGACTTCAATATTATTTTTTAATCTCAGGCCCGTATTTTTAAAGGTAGGCCGCTTTCCGATATAACATACTCCCTTAAATATGCGATTGGCCAAATGAACCTTGACGATATATATTCCGGAAGGAGGTATTATTTCATGATGCGGATCAATGTTAGCTGTAGGAAAGCCTAGAACCTTACCCAGCGACTCACCCCTAGCGACTTCCCCTAATATATTCACCGGCCGAGAAAGCAATCTGCCGGCTTCATTTAATTTACCTGCCAGGATCAAATTCCGGATATAGGTGCTGCTTACAGGCCGGGAGCCGATTTTAACAATATCAAATGCCTTCAATTTAAAATTATAGCGCTGGGAAAATTTCTTAAGCAGGTTGAAATCACCTTGGGCATTCCTGCCAAAAGTAAAATTCTTGCCTACTAAAAGATAGCGCGGATTTATCCTGCGGTATAAAATCTTAACCATAAAATCACGGGCAGTAACCTGAGAAAATCTTTTATCGAACCTGATAACAATACAGACATCAAGACCGATCCGGGAAATTAAATTCAAGCGGTGCTCCAAAGAACATATACTATCCTCACTCTGAGGATGCGGATCAAAGGTCAAAATTATGCTCGTCCCTTTAATCTTTTTAGCGGTAGAGACTGCTTCCTGTAAAATCCTTTTATGGCCCAGATGAACGCCGTCAAAAACACCCAATGCCACAACCGGATTAGGAAATTTCCTTATTTTATTTACTCCGTAGATAACTCGCATATGAGCATCAATAAATACCAATAACTTTTTTCGCTTGCAGGTAACTATTTCTTGGCAAGGCTTTCTTTTACCTTCTTCAAAACTTTTTGCTGCGCCTGCAGCAGATTACCGCTAACGGTGCAACTAGAGGCAGACTTATGCCCACCCCCACCAAAAAAACCGGCAATCGTGTTTACGTCAACCTTACCTTGAGAGCGAAAACTTACCTTTACTTCATTTTTGCCGGCTGAATTCTCTTTAAATAATAAGATTACTTCTACATCTCTAACCTGACGCCCAAAGTTAAGGATGTAATCCGAAAGGTCTACGGATAAATCAGCTTTTTTTAGAATTTTACCGGGTATCCTAAACCAAACAATTCTTTTCGAACGGTCTGTCTGAATATCGCTCAATAAATTTACCAGAAGTTTAATATCGCCAAAAGGTATATTTTGGTACAGAGATTGATAAATTTCAGCTACATTAATTTTATGTCGAAGGAGTTCGGCGGTAATACGATGGACAATTTTATTTGTATTAGAGTAGCGGAACGACCCGGTATCAGTAACAATACCCGAATACAATAAAAGAGCCACCTCTCTACTGATAGGGATTTTTAGCTCCTTATAGAGCCGGTAAATCATTTCGCAGCAACAGGAGGCTTGCGAATCTATCCAATTTATTGAACCGAAACCGCTATTACTTATATGGTGATCAATATTTAATATGGCCTTGTTACCATCATTGATTTTATAAACTTCTCCGGTGCGTTTTAAATTAGAGCAATCTACGGCAGCAAAAATATCAAATTTCAGCTTTGACGCTCTCCTACTAAGTTTCTGGACCGCTTCTATACCGGGAAGAAATAAATATTCCTGAGGCGGAAGCTCCTGGTTAAAAATAAATACCTTCTTACCCATTGCCTGCAGCAACATACAAAAAGAAAGCTCCGAACCCAAGGCATCCCCCTCAACATTAGTATGTGTAGTTATAAAAAAGCTCTTATTTTCTTTTAGGCAGGCGATTACTTTTTTTAGGCTCATCCCGCTCTCCCTTTCTTTTTCCAAACGCCCTTATCTTTGCGAAGGCTGGGCTCACCGGCTGTATCCTTTTCCTTTATTATCCTTGTTTGCAAAACAGGTTCGACAGAGGCCGGTTTTAACTCTTTAATTTCATTCAAGATCTCATCAATCCTGACGCTATATTCTCCTGACTTATCTTCTTTAAATGAAATTTCCGGCGCAAAGCGCAACTGTAAACGCTCGGCTACTAGCTTTCGGATAAATCCTTGTGCTGACTTCAAAGCTTCATGAGTCTTATTTGTCTCTTCTTCCTTGCCTAAAACACTATAAAATATCTTGGCGTACTTTAAATCCTGGCTAATCCTTACTTCCGTAATCGTAACAAACCCCATACGTGGGTCATTTAATTCACTCTGGATTATCAAGCTCACTTCTTTTTTTATTGCCTCCTGTACCCTATCCTGTCTTGGCATAATTTACCCCTTGTTCTTTATAAACTCCGGTTCATAGTTAATAAAATTGCCCCTTCCTTATTATTCTCTTCGCCAGTGTCAACTCCTGGGCTTTTGTGCTTAAATGTGAATTTAATTTAGCGACAAATATAGCATCAAATATCAATTTAAATTTCGGGCCAGGCCTCACCCCTAGCCTGCGCAGGTCATCTCCGGTTATATGCAAACGTAGGCCATGATAATAACAAAAAAAATCTTCCATGCGCCGGCGCAAAATCTTACTTGAGGAATTTGCCCGGATAAAAATAATCATCTCGTAGCTTAACGGTTCAAGAAGGTAAAATATTTTAGCAGGATTAAGAGCTCCGGACGACAATTCTTTAGAAATTTTGTCTCCCAACTCCTTATAAGCCAGTACTCGCTTTTCTTCACCTTTTCCAAAGACTAATTTTTTTAGCATATCTTTAGTTTTACTAAGGCTCAAACCCTTGATCAAAGCCATAAAATAAAGGAGCCAGGTATCAATCCCGCGGTGGCTGGCACAGGCTCGGTCAAACCATTTTAACTCTCTCTTTAGTTTAAAGAAAATACGAGACTCAACCAAACTGCCAATACCCGGACTTATGCATTTCAATGCCCCCAGTCTATTTAATCTCCGGATATATTTAAATGGAACTGCCTCCTTTAATATTAGAATAAGCTCATCTCGCATCCTCTGTGGCTCTGTCTTAGAAAGTAATTGCTTTTCCACTGCCAGCTTTAATAGGCCATGAGTTAAGGGTTCGATTTTAAAATTAAACCTCTGCTCAAAACGCACTGCCCTGTATATCCGGGTGGGATCATCGATAAAACTTAGATTATGCAATACCCTAATACTTTTATTCTTAAGGTCGCTTCTACCTTTAAAATAATCTATCAGATTGCCAAAATCATCAGCATTAATACTTATAGCCATTGCATTAATAGTAAAGTCCCTGCGGAATAAATCCTCCTTCAAAGACCCCTTTTCTACTACTGGCAGAGCTGCCGGCTGCGCATACGATTCTTTTCTGGCAGTAGCTATATCAATCTTCTGCCCGTCTTTGAGCAATAACGTTGCCGTGCCAAAGCGCCTATGCCGCATAACCTTCGTTGCCCCTAACTTGCGGCCAAGCTGTTCGGCAAAAATAATCCCCTCTCCTACAACGGTAATATCCAAATCATAATTATCCTCGCCTATAAGCAAGTCGCGCACAAAACCGCCCACCAGATAAGCCCTGACATCCAGGTCTCTAGCAGTCAAACTGGCCAGCTTAATTATTTTTTTTATTTCCTGCGGTAAATTTTCTAGGTATTTTTTCATCTTATTTTCTACTTACCCCTTCCTACGGACGAGGATGGAATTGCCTATGTATACTCTTTAACCGGTCCTTATTTATATGCGTATATAACTGGGTAGTGGATATGTTTGAATGTCCGAGCATCTCCTGCACCGAACGTAAATCTGCGCCTCTCTCCAAAAGATGCGTAGCAAAAGAATGCCTAAGGATATGCGGCCGAATGGGCTTTTTAATCCCTGCTTCTTTGGCGTAACGCTTGATAAGCTTCCAGAGTGACTGACGCGATATCTTAGCGCCAAAGCGATTCAGAAAAAGAAGATCTGATACCTTTTTTTTAGCTAGATGCGGCCGGCTCAACTCAAGATATCTCTTTATGCTGGTAATAGCTTTACTGCCTAAGGGAATAATGCGCTCTTTGTTGCCCTTACCGATACACCTTAAAAATCCCACATCCAGGTTTACGTTATCCGTCTTAAGGCCTACTAATTCTGATGCCCGCATTCCTGTAGCATAAAGAGTCTCTATCATAGCCTTATCTCTTATA
>JAHKBC010000295.1 GCA_018825725.1 Candidatus Omnitrophota bacterium | reverse complement strand
ATGAGATTACCCCTGGCAACTTTACTTTTAGGACGCGCGAGTTTGAACAGATGGAAATTGAATATTTTGTGCGCCCCGAAGAGGCGGATAAATACTTTGAATATTGGGTTGAAGAAAGATTTAACTGGTATCTGGGGTTAGGGATAAAAAAAGAAAATTTAAGGAAGAGGCCGCATGCTGCTGATGAGCTTGCCCACTATGCTAAAGCCTGCACTGACCTTGAGTATAAGTTTCCATTTTCCACTGGCGCTGGCTGGAGCGAACTGGAGGGTATTGCTAATCGGACGGATTTTGACTTAAAACAGCATGCTGAATATAGCGGAAAGGAGATGAAATATTTTGATGATGTAAAAAAAGAAAAATTTTACCCTTACATTATTGAACCTTCCGGCGGCGTAGATAGATGTGTTCTGGCTATTTTGGTTGATGCTTTTGCCGAGGAGAAGGTAAAAGATGATATAAGAGTAGTTTTAAAACTTCATAAATCTCTTGCGCCGGTAAAAGTGGCAGTGTTGCCTCTTTTGAAGAATAGGCCAGAGATTGTAGAAGTGTCTAAGCGCATAGCCGATGATTTAAAAAAATGTTTTTATGCTTCTTATGATGACACTGCTTCTATCGGTAAGTTGTATCGCCGCCAGGATGAGGTAGGTACACCTTTCTGTGTTACCGTGGATGTGCAGTCTCTCGAAGATAAATTGGTGACTGTGCGTGATCGGGATACGATGCTGCAGGAGAGAATCGGGGTTGAACAGTTAAAAGGGTATTTGCTAGAGAAGTTGAATAATTAGCTCCATCAGCTATAATCATTATTTAGTTTGAGGAGTAAACATTAGCCGTTTGAGCGCGGCTCACATTAGAAAGCGAGGGTTTTAAAGGAAATGGCAAAGAAATATGTTTATTCGTTTGGGGGCGGTAAAGCAGAAGGTAATGAGAGCATGAAAAATCTTCTCGGCGGAAAAGGCGCCAATTTAGCTGAGATGGCCGGGCATAAGAGTTTAAGGCTGCCGGTCCCGCCGGGATTTACCATAACCACGGAAGTGTGTATTTATTATTATCAACATAAAAAGAATTATCCTCAAGGCATGAAGGAAGAAGTGCAGAAGGCTTTAGCTAACGTAGAAAAACTTATGGACAGGAAATTTGGCGATGCTGATAATCCGCTACTGGTTTCTGTGCGCTCCGGAGCGCGAAAGTCCATGCCCGGGATGATGGAGACAGTATTAAACGTAGGATTAACCCAGAAGACAATACCGGGATTAGTTAAACAGAGTGGAAATAATGAGCGTTTTGTTTATGATGCCTACCGTAGGCTGATTATGATGTATTCCGATGTAGTTATGGAAAAAGCTGCTGGCATTGAACCGAAGGATGAACAAGGTATCCGTAAACAGCTGGAAAAGATAATGGATAAAGTGAAAAAGGAAAAAGGTTATAAGCTGGATACGGATTTAACCTCTGATGATTTAAAGAAATTATGCGCTCAATTTAAAGAAAAAATTAAAGATGTTTTAGGCAGGGAGTTTCCGGATGAGCCGATACAGCAGCTTTGGGGTGGAGTAGGGGCTGTATTTTCTTCCTGGAATGGCAAGCGCGCCATAAGTTACCGCCGTATTGAAGGTATCCCGGATGAGTGGGGTACGGCAGTTAATGTTCAAACCATGGTTTTTGGGAATATGGGTGAGGATTCAGCTACAGGTGTAGCTTTTTCGCGTAATCCCGGTAACGGAGAAAATAATTTTTACGGAGAATATCTGATTAACGCCCAGGGCGAAGATGTGGTGGCAGGTATCAGGACTCCGGCGCCGATTAACAAATATTCCAAATCCGCGCATAATAAGAGCCAGCTTACTTTGGAAGAGGGGATGCCTAAGTTATATAAGGAGTTATTTGAGTATCGCAATCGCCTTGAGAAACACTATCGCGACATGCAGGATATTGAGTTTACCATTGAAAAGGGTAAACTTTTTATGTTGCAGTGTCGGGTAGGAAAACGTAATGGTCCTGCGGCAGTGCGCATGGCAGTTGATATGTATAAGGAGAAATTTATCTCTAAGGAGGAGGCAGTTTTACGGGTTACTCCTGCTCAACTTGATGAATTACTTCATCCGATAATCGACCCAAAGGTAGAAGCCACTAATAAGCCATTGGCTAAGGGCCTTCCTGCAGGGCCGGGAGGCGCAACAGGCCAGATTGTTTTTAGCGCCCATGAAGCTGTGCAATGGAAAAATCAGGGCAAGAAGGTCATCTTGGTCAGGGAAGAGACAAATCCTGAAGATGTTGAGGGTATGCGCGCGGCAGAAGCGGTTCTTACTGCCAGGGGCGGCATGACTTCTCATGCTGCGCTGGTAGCGCGCGGCTGGGGAAAATGCTGTATTGTCGGCTGCAGTGGTATGTATATTGATTATTCTAAGAAGCAGCTCAGTGTCCAGGATAAGGTTCTTAACGAAGGCGATTGGATTACATTGAATGGGACAAAGGGTAATGTTTATGAGGGCCAGCTTCCCATGATGGATGCTACTGAGGAGAACGAAGTCTTAAATGATTTCTTAAAGTTATGTGATTGCATAAAGAAACTGGGCATCAGGACTAACGCTGATACCCCTAGCGACGCCCAGAAGGCCAGGCAGTTTGGCGCAGAGGGGATTGGCCTTTTTAGAACAGAACATATGTTTTATGGTAAAGGTTCTGATGAGCCTCTATTTATCTTACGGAAAATGATTGTATCAAAAACCGAAGATGAAAGAAAAAAGGCGCTCAATGAGTTATTTCCTTTTGTTAAGAGGGATATTAAGGGTACCATTGAAGCTATGGATGGTTATCCGGTTGTTATCCGTTTGCTTGACCCACCGTTACATGAATTTGTTCCGCGCGAGCCGGCAAAGTTAGAAGAGTTGGCTAAAGACCTGAATATTACTCTTGGTGAGTTGCAGCATCGCGCTGACGGCTTGCATGAATCTAACCCTATGATGGGGCATAGAGGAGTGCGTTTAGGGGTTACTTATCCAGAAATTAGCTCCATGCAGATACGAGCTATATTTGAGTCAGCCGCAGAATTGATTAAGGAAGGCAAAAAACCCTATCCTGAAATTATGATACCCGTTGTCTGCGATGTTAAGGAGATTGAGGACCAGTTCAAAATTGCAAAAAATATTTATGCCGAGGTTTTAAAGAAATATAATTTAAAGAAAATTAAACATATGCTTGGGACGATGATAGAAATTCCCCGCGCAGCATTAGTTGCCGGAAAAATTGCTACTATTGCCGAGTTCTTCTCTTTTGGCACCAATGATTTGACCCAGATGGGATTTGGTTTTTCCCGCGATGATATAGGCGGATTTGTCCCCGAATATATTAAAAAGGGGATATTGCCAGAAGACCCATTTCAGTCCATTGATCAAGAGGGAATCGGAGAGTTAATAAAGATTGGTATTGAAAGAGGAAGAAAGGCGCGCAAGAATCTGGAGGTTGGTATTTGCGGTGAACATGGAGGCGAGGCGCGGTCAGTGGAATTTTGCCACAAGATAGGAATGGATTATGTCAGCTGTTCTCCATTTAGAGTGCCGATTGCCAGGCTTGCGGCTGCGCAGGCAGTATTAAGAGAAAAAAATAAAAAAACTAGGTAAAGGCGTAGATAAAGGTAAAGATTATCATTCTCTGCCTTTACCTGTGCCTGTACCTAGATTATTCTAAGGAAAAACTATGGAAGCCTTAAAAGTTTATCTCCAAGATGTCAGAAAAGAATCTCTGCTCACCCCCTTACAGGAGGTGGAGTTAAGCAAGCGAATAAAGAAGGGCGATGAGAAGGCGCGTAAAGAAATGATTCGTTCAAATCTTCGCCTGGTAATTAATATTGCTAAAAAGTATTCTCACCTTGGAATACCCCTTTTGGACCTCATTGAAGAGGGTAATCTCGGTTTAATGCGCGCGGTGGATAAATTCGACCATAAGAAAGGCTACAGGTTTTCGACCTATGCTGCCTGGTGGATAAGACAGGGCATCATACGGTCTATAAGCCAGCAGGGTAAGATGGTGCGTTTACCTGTATACATCAATGAGAGGATAACTAAATGGAAGAAAATAAGAGAAGGTTTTTCTCAACGTTTTAAACGCGATCCGGATGATCAGGAAATTGCCAAACGCCTGAAATTATCCGCGAATGATATTGATGAGATTAAATTCTGGCTTACCAGTACGACTTCTTCTTTGGAATCGCCCATCGGCGAAGAAGAGGAGAGCCGCGTTTCGGATTTAATCGAAGATCAGACAGTTGCTTCTCCTGATACTGAGGTCAAAAGAGTAATGGATAAGGAGAGGGTTAATGATCTGCTGGGCTTGATGACTAAGCGTGAAAAGAAAATATTGGATATGCGCTTCGGGTTGGTTAAAAGCAAGATCTACACCCTAAGAGAACTGGCTAAAAGATTAGGAATATCTCGCGAACGAGTGCGTCAAATTGAAGCGGAAGCTCTTGCTAAATTAAGAAGATTTGTTAATCAGGAGGGGAGGCGATGAGCAGAATAAATCTGGAGTCTCATATAAGAAGCATACCTGATTTTCCCAAGCAGGGGATATTATTCAGGGATATCACTACTCTTCTTAAAGATCCTGAGGCGTTTCGTGCTTCTGTGGATGAGATGGTAAGGAAGTATAAAAAGAAGAAGATTAACCTGGTGGTTGCTGTTGAATCGCGCGGTTTTATATTTGGAAGCGCGTTAGCTTATAAATTAGGCGCAGGATTTGTACCGGTACGTAAGAAAGGTAAACTTCCCTCTGAGACAATTTCCGCTACTTATGAATTAGAGTATGGGACAGATACTTTAGAAATCCACAAAGATGCGATTACTCCAGGAGCTAAAGTATTGATTGTAGATGATCTATTGGCTACCGGAGGTACAATGAAGGCGGTTACGGAGCTTGTTCGGCAGTTACGGGGTAAAATATTCGGTATTGTTTGTTTGGTTGAGTTAGTAGACCTAAAAGGCCGGCAGAATCTAAGAGTTCACTCTGTTCATTCTTTGATAAAATTCCACGGGAAATAATTTTTTTTAGGACACGGCGGATGCGAAATAGCGGTTGCTCCGAAAACTATTTGTTGCGTTAATATGCT
>JAHKBC010000294.1 GCA_018825725.1 Candidatus Omnitrophota bacterium | reverse complement strand
CGTTTATTTTCTTTTCCGAGCTTAATCTCGGAAATCTCTGCCGGCAGGAGCGCGGCCTTAATATACTCCTTGATATCTTCGTTGAAGCGCACAATATCAATCTTCTCACCCTGCAACTCATTGACGATATTCTTTACCCGATTACCCCTCATTCCCACACAAGCGCCTACGGAATCCACCTTTTCATTCTTGGACCAGACCGCAATCTTAGTCCTTTCTCCGGGCTGACGGGAGATAGCCTTTATCTCTACTGTCCCGTCGTAAATCTCAGGCACCTCAAGTTCGAAAAGTTTCTTGACCAAATTAATATGCGTGCGGGAAAGAATAATCTGCGGGCCCTTGGATTCTTTTCTCACTTCCAGGATAAAAGCGCGGATGCGCTGTCCCTGTTTAAATTCCTCTTTCGGAGACTGCTCGCGCTTAGGCAATACCCCTTCGGTCTTGCCTAAAAGGTCAACTACGATATTTCCTTTTTCAAAACGGTAAACCGTTCCGCTGGCCAATTCTCCCACCCTACCCTGGAATTCGTTAAAAACCACCTCTTTTTCTGCCTCACGTATCTTCTGAATAACCACTTGCCTGGCAGTAGAAGCGGCAATCCTTCCAAAATCAATATTATTAATCACTTTGTCATTCTTAAAGGCACGGATCTCGCCCGTCTTTAAATCAAGTTCTATTCTTAGCTCTTCTTCCGGGCCGACATCTACCACCTTCTTGGCTGCGCTCAAAATCGCGCTCTCTACAGCCGCAATCAAAACCTCTTTTTTTATTCCTTTTCCTCTTTCCATCTGTTCAATAATCGCAATCAGTTCCTGGCTCATATTTGACTCCTCTTTATTATTGTATCATTTTTAATTATAAAATAACCACCGAAATCATTAATAAAATATCTTTTGCTTTGCCTTATTTATAACTGTATAAGGAATGGATACGGTCTTTTCTTTTATCTCGATACTCACCGCATCCGGGCCTGCCTCTTTAATCCTGCCCTCCCATTCCAATTTTTCATCTATCGCGGTATTAAGAAAAAAACGCACGGTCTTATCTTTGCAGCGCTGAAAATCATTTTTTGTCTTCAGCGATCTGTCTAAACCCGGGCTGGATACCTCCAGAATATAATTATCCGTAGTCACTTTCTTATCTTCCAACAAAATTCTCAACTCGTTATTTACCTGAGTACACTCGCCTACGGTTATGCTGCCCTCCGGCCTGTCTGCCAAGACTTCCAAATACAGATCCGGACCGTTACGCCTTAAATTCAGCTGGATTAATTCCAGGCCGCCCGCCTTAAGGTGAGCGGAGATTAAATCATCTAAAACCAGCGTTAATTCATTAATATTCATAATATATACTCCGTATTGAGAAAATAAAACTTTTAAATCAATTACCGTGTCCTTAATCTATCAAACCCGTTATCCAGTCGGTTTATTTCTTTATTAACTGACGGATAATCTCTTCTTTAGCGCCGACTATTCTTTCCTTAGTCTTTCTTACTTTGAGCTCCACCGTATTATTCTTTATACCTTCCTTGCCAATAATTATCTGTAAAGGAATACCGATAAGGTCGGCATCCTTAAATTTAACTCCAGCGCGTTCATCCCGGTCATCAAATAATACTTCAACATTCTCTTTTTTCAGCGCCTGGTAGATGTCCAGGGACCTGGACATAATTTCGTTATTGGTAACATCTAGCGGCAGAATAACTGCCCTGTAGGGGGCAACCTCATCCGGCCAGATAATCCCATCCGAGTCATGGCACTGTTCGATAATAGCAGGTAACAAGCGAGAAACTCCAATACCGTAACAACCCATAACCATCGGCTTTTCTTTTCCGTCAGAATCCAGGTATTTTGCCCCCAGGCTTACGGAATATTTTGTGCCTAACTGAAATATATGCCCGACCTCAATGGCATTAATCCGGGAAAATACTACCTTGCACTTAGGGCAATCCTCCTCATGTTCCGAATTTTGGCCTTTATTGACCTTGCACTTTGGGCATTCCATGACCAGGTCCTCGCCGACAAGAGCCGGAACCATAAATTCATGAGAAACACTTCCTCCCATTAACCCGGAATCAGCGGCAATAACCAGAAAATCCAATCCGCATCTTTGGAATATCCTCTTATAAGCATCCAGCATCAACTGATAATTTTTCTTTAAACCTTCTTCATCTTTGTCAAAACTATAAGCATCCTTCATAATAAATTCACAGGCGCGAATCACCCCAAAACGCGGCCTTATTTCATCGCGGAATTTAGTCTGTATCTGATAAAGGACTACAGGCAGCTGCCTATAGCTAGAAACCTGATTCTTAACCAGCTCCGTAATCACCTCTTCATGCGTAGGCCCCAGGCAAATCTTACGCCCCTTTCGGTCAGTAAATCTGAACATAACTTCTCCGATATCTTTATCGCGGCCGGTGGCCTGCCATAATTCCAGAGGCTGCAGCGCCGGAAGTAATAATTGGCTGGCTCCGGCAACACACATCTCCTGCTGGATAATAAGTTCGATATTGTTCAACACCTTTAAACCCAAAGGCAAATAAGAATATACCCCCGAAATAAGCATGCGTATTAATCCTGCGCGCAACATTAATTGGTGGCTTACGGATTCAGCATCCTGGGGCGTCTCTTTTAAAGTCGGTATGAAATTTTTAGTCCAATACATATTCTCACCCTTATTTAGCTAGCCTTGTTATTTCCCGCATTAATTCACTCACGCACTTGCTGGCTGGAATTTTTCTCACAGCCCTGCCCTTGCGGAATAATAACCCATCCTTTTTTCCAAAAGCCACTCCTATATCCGCATCCTTGGCCTCACCCGGGCCATTAACTACACAGCCCATTACCGCTACACGAATTGTGCCAGCTGACGGTTGAAAGCTGATTGCTGAAAGTAAGTTATCCAATTCTTTTACTATCTTTACCAAATCCACTTTACACCGGCCGCAAGTGGGACAACTGACAATATCCGGGCCGTTCTTTAATAAACCCAGCGGCTCTAAAATACCCCTGGCTGAGCGAATCTCCTCTTCAGGGTTATCAGTAAGAGAGACTCTTATCGTATCACCAATCCCATCCAAAAGCAAAGAACCGATAGCAATACTGGATTTTATAATCCCCTTTGGCGACGGCCCGGTTGCCGTCAGGCCAAGATGTAAAGGATAATCCAGGATTTTGCTAATCTGACGATAGGCCCGTACAGTATCCAGTATATTTGAGGCCTTCAAAGATATTACAATATCGTAGAATGATCGTTTTTCCAGGATTTTAATATAATCCAACACTCCGGCTACCAAGATATTAGCCTGCCTCTTGTTTCTTCCGGCAATCAAATGCGCCCCCTGGATAGAGCCGGAATTTGCCCCGACTCTAATCGGTATGCGGTTTATTTTCGCCGCCCTGGCTACTTCAATTATCTCATCTTGCTTAGAGATATTTCCCGGATTAAGGCGTATCTTATCTACCCCGGATTCAATTGCCAGTATAGCCAGACGCCAATCAAAATGTATATCCGCGACTATAGGCATCAAGCAGAACCTTTTAATCTCTTTGATTGCCCGGGCATCTTCTTTATCTTCAACAGCCAGGCGCACT
>JAHKBC010000293.1 GCA_018825725.1 Candidatus Omnitrophota bacterium | reverse complement strand
GTAATACTTACTTTATCAAGTAAAATTGCTACCCTCCTCTGGCTTTCTATTTCCTGCCACACAAAAACTCCAGTAATGAATAAAGATCCAATAATTCCCCCGATGATGGTCATGACAATTACATCATTAAATCCTACTTGATTTTTAAATAATCTTTTTAACATACTTAAAATTGTTTTAAAAATCTTAAATCGCCAGACTGCAATAAACGAATATCATCAATTCGATAGCGCATCATAACTAGACGAGTAAGGCCTAGACCAAAAGCAAAGCCAGAATATTCTTTGGGATCAAGTCCACCAAATTTAATTACTTCGGGATGAACTAAACCACAAGGCATTAATTCTAACCAGCCCGATTGCTTACAAACACTACAGCCTTTACCATCACAAATAAGGCATTTAATATCTAATTCAAAACCTGGCTCCACAAACGGAAAGAAACCAGGACGCAAACGAACATCAACTTCTGTTTTAAAAAAAGCTGACAAAAATGAACGCATGACAGCTATCAGATTACCAATGTTGATATCTTTATCTACCATCAGACCTTCCAGTTGATAAAAGGTATGGTCGTGAGAAGCATCGGTGGCTTCATTTCTAAATACCCGTCCCGGAAAAATACCTCGAAAAGGCGTACCGTGTTTCTCCAGCATTCTAACCTGTAAATTGGAAGTTTGACTTCTCAAGAGTAACCCCCCTTCCAGCCAAAAAGTGTCCTGACTGTCGCGGGCCGGATGATCGGCCGGCGTATTTAGAGCTGTAAAATTATAATAATCAGATTCTACCTGAGGTCCGTCATAGACTGAAAATCCCATCTGAGAAAATATATCTTCAATTTCATACTGTACTAAAGTGGATGGATGTAAGTGCCCGGTCGGCTGACGAGTGCCGGGCATGGTAAGATCAAAATCTTGAATATTTGATGAGTTATCCTGTTTAATAATCTGCTCGGTTTTAGAAAAAATTTCACCCAGTTCTTGCTTCACTTCATTGGCCAATTTACCCAGACGAGGTTTTTCTTCGACAGCCAAGTTTTTAACCTCTTTCAAAATATTAGTCAACTTACCTTTACGACCCAGATATTTGGTTTTGAGATCAGCCAATAACTTGCTATCTCTAACATTATTAAGATCGACCAATACCTGTTCTTTTAACTCTTGTAATTTTTTTTCCATGCTATTTAATGGTTTGCTTTATTATCCGCACTTTGTCTAAAAACTAAAATAGAAAATTCAACTACTGTAGCCAGAACAATCAATAGTAGCATATTCCACCAGGTCAACACCCGACCGGCCTGTAACCATAGAGCTATAATAAGCACTGCGGCAAAGATAAGAGCCTGACGAAATGATTCTGTAGCCATTAGTCTGGGTCTGGCTCGCTTCCGATTCCACAGACTACGTAATAAAAAACCAAGTAAAGACAAAGTTCCTAGAATACTTAAAAATAAAATAAAATAAAATAGGCTAAAAATTACCAAATTGGCTGCCTGAGGATCAAAGTTATTAATTATTATAAAAAAACCAAGCCACGCTATACCTGTGGCTACCAACATCATTAGATTATAACCTCTGATACTCATATACTCCTAAATAATACAAGAAATGGCCTTAAAAATCAACTCTGAAACAAGCAAAATACTTTTAAAAGAAGGTGAAGCTGCTGGTGTGTCCTAACAACTTCACCATTGACAGACTGCGAATTCAGATAACCTGACAGACACCCGTCTCGATGAGAAATGTGGCACCCACTGCAAAATCGATATTGTCCTCGATCCAGTTTCTCAGCATCGGTGCCTCACCGATGTCCTCCAGAAGATCACAGACGTCAACACAGAATTCGCTGTGCGCCGGACCGCCTCCGCCACGAAACCTGACGGTCTGACCGACTAATTCCTGCCGGGCTTCCAGGGGGATTTCATCGCCTCTGGGCACTGACTTGATCAGAATGCGATTCATTTAGACACCTCCACTGTGTCAGACAAAAACCAAATGGCCACGGAAACAACGATTCCTTTTAAAAATATTCTGTCGCCAATATTCATACAACACTATCTCAAAGATCAAAATACTAATTTAAAAATTTTATATCTTGTACTACATTATCATTCAATCGGCTATTTAATTTATTAAGAAACTCCTGCCTAGTAGATCGTATAATACCTAATATATCATCAGATAATACCGCAATAGTCAAGATCTGGGATTTTAGATAAATAGCCCTGGCCTTGTCTTTAGCGTCCTGACCAATGATCTCCGCCAATATTTGATTGGCGGCCTCCATTACTAAAGAATCCTGAAGCTGTGCGCTGATGCCTTTTTCGCCAAGTGATTTTTTAGCTGCCTCTTTAAAACTAGTCCAGGACATATACCTGCTATTTACTATTCAACTTAGCATAGGGGCAAATTGATTTAAAATCGCAAGCCGAGCAAACATGCCCCGGAGTAGCCG
>JAHKBC010000292.1 GCA_018825725.1 Candidatus Omnitrophota bacterium | reverse complement strand
CTTCCATTTTTTTAGTCTCCTTAACGATCATAGTCCCAGTATTTGTATTAAATGATGAACGTACGTGAATGGGTACGTTGAATTTTTTGGCTACTTCAATAGAGCGGGGTTGCATTACTTGAGCGCCCAAGGAGGCCATCTCCAGCATTTCGTCAAAAGTAATCTCCCTTATTTTTTTGGCTTTGGGTTCAATCCTAGGGTCAGTAGTATATATTCCTTCCACATCCGTGAATATTTCGCATTCGCTTGCATCCAATTCTTTGGCTAGAGCTACGGCGGTTAAATCAGACCCGCCTCTTCCTAAAGTAGTTATATTTTCGTCTAAAGTAATACCCTGGAATCCAGCCACAATCACTATTTTGCCGCTTTTTAATTCCTGGCGAATCCTGTCGGCGTTAATTTTAATAATACGCGCCTTAGTATGATTTTTATCGGTTATAATGCCGACTTGGGCGCCGGTAAAAGAGATAGCTTCGCAGCCTAGCTCATGAATGGCTATAGCTAAGAGCGAAACAGATATCTGTTCTCCGGTAGACATCAGCATATCCATTTCGCGTTCAGATGGATGGATGCTTATCTTGTTGGCCAATTTAATCAATTCGTCAGTAGTGTCTCCTAGCGCGGAAACTACCACTACCAGGTCATGTCCCTTATGCTTGTAGCTTACTACCCGTTTGGCTACATTCTGGATGCGCTCCACATTAGCCAGGGATGAACCTCCGAACTTCTGCACAATTAACCTTTTCATTGTATTAAAATATTCTCCTATTTTTTTCTGATATATTCGATTCCCACAATATGTTCGTCCTTATTAGGTATCTTACGCGAATAAGAGACTTTACCCCAGACATTGACCGCGTCTTCATAGGTGCTGTAGGGAAATCTTACGCGTAACTTCACCTCTTGATCGCGCTCAATATTTTTTGGCCAGATAAAAGAAATCCCCAGGGGATTAATATCTATTATGGCATGTTCTTGGACCTCAGCGAGCGGTTGGGGTTCAATTATTTGGCAGCACAATTTCCCTGTGGGGACTGTAATCCTTACGACACGTCTTCTCTCATCCATGTTTACCGTCCTTTTTTATTTAGTTTTATCATGCCCAACCCTATCTCCCCCTCCATAATTAATCTTATTCGCCAGAAATCATTATAAATATGTTGTTTATTTGTTAACTTTTATCTTCGCTTTTTAAGTTAATAAAATAATTCATCAGTTGATGCCCATCTAAAAAATAAAGGTCGGATTTTTCCGCTTCTTTCTCGCTGTAATTTAAAAATGCCCTTCCGATAATATCTTTGCCGAATATTCCGAAGCATACCGGATCCCTGGTGTGCGTTTTTAGAGAAATTGGCGTGGGGTGATCGGGTAAAACCAGGATACGGAAATTCTTCTTATTTTTAAAGGCTTCTAATATTTTTCCGACAACTAATTGGTCAAATCTTTCAATTGCGGTTATTTTCTCGCGGAGATCGCCGTTGTGTCCGGCTTCGTCAGGCGCCTCTACATGCAGGAAGACGAAGTCATTCTTTTTCAAGGAATGAATTCCCGCTTTTGCTTTGCCTTCATAGTCAGTATCGTAATACCCGGTGGCGCCCGGGACATTAAGGACCTTAAGGCCGATAATTTTGCCTAATCCCTTAATCAGGTCAACTGCGGATATCACGCTGCCGTTTAAGCCGTATTTTTCGCTGAAGCTAGGCATGGATGGTTGCCTGCCTTGGCCCCACAACCAGATCATGTTAGCGGGGTTTTCATTCAGGTCAATTCTTACCTGGTTTATTTCATGGTGCTCTAAGACCTTGCGCGATTCTTGCATCAGGGCATTAATTGTATCGGAATTCTTGCCTTTAGGTAAAAATTTGGTAATATCTTTACCGCTAATATCATGTGGAGCTGTACACTCGAGTTTTTCCAGCGCGTCGGCTGCGCCATTTTTAAAAACCATGAGATGCCGGTAGCTTATACCCGGATAAAATTTAATTTTTTCTGAGCCTAATTTCTGATCAATGAAGCGGATTATATTATCTGCTTCGTTAGAACTGATATGGCCCGCGCTGTAGTCCATCATCTGGTCATTACTTACCGTTACCAGGTTGCATCTAAAGGCAACATCGAGTTTATCGAGCTTTACTCCCAGGTTAGCCGCTTCCAGTGGCCCCCTGCCGCAATAGAATTCTTTTGGGTCGTAACCCATAATGGAGAGGTTGGCTACATCCGAGGCCGGATTCATTTTGTCGGGTATGGTTTTGATTCTTCCTAATTTTCCATATTGGGCGATAAAATCCATATTCGGGGTATGCGCTTTCTCTAGCGGTGTCTGATTATCTAATTCTGCTAAAGGATAATCTGCCATGCCATCTGCGACCAGTACGATATATTTCATAATTAAAGTTTTTCCTCAAGTAGGCTCGTTAGTCTGCCGGTTAATCCGGCTTTATTATTATAACTGCCATAAATTCTATTTTTTGTAACTAGATAAGCCAGGTACCTGTTGTTTTTAAAGCGGTTTGCTACGATTATATCTGATTTTGTCAAACGCAATAATTCTTTGGCTTGTAACAGCAGGGTCTTGACTCGCGCGCGCGGTGAAAATTTAAAACCTACCAAAAAAGTTTTATCTGAATT
>JAHKBC010000029.1 GCA_018825725.1 Candidatus Omnitrophota bacterium | reverse complement strand
TATAATCTTCTATCCGTTCACACGCAGGGCGAAAGCCCCCTTCTGCTCTTGTGGTCTTGATAAACCCTCTGGGATCACCCATCAGAAGCCTCCACTAAACCTATTTTTTTACCGGCCTTAAATCCTAATAAAACCTCTCTATATTCAATAGGCATAACCTTAATGAACTTTTCCAGCTCCTGCGAAAAATTATCCATAATTTTCTTGGCCTTATTACTTCGGGTATAATGATAATGGTTATGGATGAGCCGTTCCATGGTCTCCTTATCTTCATCATTTATCTCTTCTAATAATACCATGTCTTTATTACACCTAAGATTAAACTCTTTATCTTCATCATAAACATAGGCAATACCCCCGGACATACCAGCAGCAAAATTCTTGCCCGTGCGACCTAATATCACAACCCTACCGCCGGTCATATATTCGCATCCATGATCGCCAATCCCCTCAACTACAGTGTAAAGCCCAGAATTTCTGATACAGAAACGCTCACCTGCCACACCACGAATATAAGCCTCACCTTTTATTGCTCCGTAAAAAGCAGTATTTCCGATAATAATATTATCCTGGTCCTCAAGATCAGCGCCTTGGTATGGATATATTATGATCTTACCTCCTGATATCCCTTTACCCACATAATCATTAGCAAAACCTTCTAATTCAAAGGTTACTCCATTAATTAAAAAAGCCCCAAAACTCTGCCCGGCTACCCCTTGAAATTTACAATATATAGAATCTTCCAAAAGCCCGATTTCTCCCTTTATACGACAGATCTCTCCGCTTAACATTGCACCCACAGAGCGATCGGAATTATTAATCTTTTTTTCAATCTTCACCTGTTCAATATCAAAAATAGCCCTCTCTGAATCCTGAATTAATTCTAAATCTAAAACATTATCCAGGCCATGCCTCTGACTCTGGGTACAGTAAACGCTTGTATCCGCAATAACATCAGGTTTATATAGAATCCCGGAATAATCGATATCCTCGGATTTAGACAAAAAGATCTCAGGGTTTAATTCTAAATATTCTGTCCTACCGATCATCTCATTGATATTACGCAAACCCAATTCTGCCATAATCTCTCTTAACTCCCTGGCCACAAAATATAAATAATTAATCAGGTGTTCATGCCTGCCTTTAAATCTCTTCTGTAATAACTCATCCTGAGTAGCTACTCCTACGGAACAATTATTAAGATGGCAATGCCTTAACATAACGCAGCCCAAAACTACTAAAGCTGCTGAGCAAAACCCGTACTCCTCAGCGCCCAATAAAGCAGCTATTGCCACGTCTCTGCCAGTACGCATCTGGCCATCAGTCTGCAATCTTACCCGCGAACGCAGGTTATTAAGCACTAAGGTCTGATGTGTTTCAGATAAACCCAGTTCCCAAGGTAACCCCGCATGTTTTATGGAGCTGCGCGGGCTGGCTCCCGTACCTCCGTCTCCTCCGGAGATTAAAATCATATCCGCATGCCCTTTAGCTACACCGGCAGCAACCGTGCCTACACCTATTTCGGAAACCAGTTTTACGCTAATGCGCGCTTTGGGATTGACATTCTTTAAATCAAAGATTAACTGCGCCAGGTCCTCAATAGAATAGATGTCATGATGCGGCGGAGGAGATATCAGGGACACTCCTGGAGTAGTATACCTGGTCTTGGCAATAATCTCGCTTACCTTGTGGCCAGGCAACTGCCCACCCTCTCCTGGCTTTGCACCTTGAGCAATCTTAATCTGCAGTTCATCGGCATTAACCAGATAATTTGTAGTTACTCCGAACCTGCCTGAAGCTACCTGTTTTATTGAACTACGCGCAGAACTACCGTCCTTTAAAGTAACAAATCGTGCCGGATCTTCTCCTCCTTCTCCGGTGTTGGATTTTCCACCCAATTTATTCATGGCTATAGCAATAGTCTCATGCGCCATTCTGCTTATCGAACCAAAACTCATAGCGCCCGTGGCAAATCTTTTAACAATCTCCTCTATTGGCTCAACTTCCTCAAGGGGAATTGGATTCTTATTCTTAAACCTTAAAAGACTCCTGAGTGTCGTGGGATTACTTGATTGATCATTAATCAACAGCGCGAACTCTCTATATCTGGAATAATTATTTTGCCTTGCAGCATCCTGTAATGCAAAAATACTATCCGGGTTCCAGAGATGAAATTCACCATCTTTTTTCCATTGATAGACACCTCCGCTGGCCAGATAGTCAGCCGCGGTACAAGGATCCTGGTATGCTTCACTATGCCTAGCCAAAGTCTCTTGAACCAAGCCTTTAAGCTTCACCCCGCCTACTCGGGATACTGTGCCGCAGAAATAATTATCTATTACCTCCGAACTAAGGCCCAGGGCCTCAAATATCTGCGCGCCGCGATAACTTCTTAAGGTAGATATTCCCATTTTGGATAATACCTTCATAATTCCTTCGTTAACCGCATGTCTATAATTTCCCAGTGCCTCATTTACGCTCAAGGAAAGCTCTTTTTCCTGAACGAGATATTTTATAGCTTCAAAGGCCAGATAAGGATTAACGCAATCAACCCCATATCCAAGTAAAAGCGCAAAATGATGTATCTCTCTTGGCTCAGCGCTTTCTATAACAAGTCCAGCTTGAGAACGAATAGTTTTCCTTACCAGGTGATGATGCACTGCCGCCGCAGCTAAAAGCGTCGGAAGCGCGGCATTCTCCCTGTCCACTCCCCGGTCACTTAAGATAATAAAAGAGTAACCTTGCTCAATAGCATACTCTGCCTCAAAACATATTCGCTCCAAGGCCCTTGTAAAAGCATCCTCTTCTTTAGCATTAAAATAGGTAAAGATGGTTTTAGTGCGCAGGCCGTTTATGCCAATAGTCCTTATCTTATCCAGCTCTTCATTGGTCAGGATAGGGCTTTTAACTTTTAATTTATGGCTGTGCCGGGAAGTTTCATCAAGGATATTCTTCTCTGACCCCACATAGCTATCCATGCTCATCACCAGCTTCTCCCGGATATGATCTATCGCAGGATTAGTGACCTGGGCAAATAGCTGTTTGAAATAGTTATAAAGCAACTGGGGTTTTTGCGATAAAAAGGCGTGAGGAGTATCATTTC
>JAHKBC010000291.1 GCA_018825725.1 Candidatus Omnitrophota bacterium | reverse complement strand
GCTGGTCCCGCGACAATTACATTTTGAAAATTATGTTAACGCTTGGATAGAGGGCGGTTTCGGCTATAATTTTTTAAACAGTATTTTTTATACCACCTCAGTAGTCGTGGGAATCGTTTTTGTTTCTTCTCTGGCTGCTTATGCTTTTAGCCGATTGAGATTTCCTGGCAGGAATCTCCTGTTTATAGTCTTCATGGCGGCGATGATGATTCCCATCCCGGGTAGTTTCGTCGCCCTTTACGTACTCTTGAACAAGCTGCATCTACGTAATACCTCAATCGGCTATATTCTATGCATGATCAATGTCGGACTCTCTATGAGCATTTACCTCTTAAAGACGTTCTTTGATAAGATACCCCAGGAATTTGAGGATGCCGCGCGTATTGACGGTTGTTCCAAGGTCGGGCTCTGGTGGCATGTTGCGCTGCCTTTGGCAAAACCTGCACTTGCGGTCGTGGTCGTATTAAACGCGCTCAATGTCTGGAATGAATATATCCTGGCTTTAATTATCTTTGATTCGCGTAAGTTAATGCCGCTTCAAGTTGCCTTAAAGTCTTTTCAGGGAGAATTTGTCACCAACTACCCGCTCTTAATGGCGGGCCTTACCATTAGTGCAATGCCGATAATCATCGTTTATTTATTGATGCATAAATATATTATTAAAGGTGTTACGCAGGGAGCTTTTGTAGAATGAGGATTAATAACCAATTACCAAACCCTAAATACCAAATAAATTCAAGATTCCAAACACCAAACCGTAAAATCAATAAGTTTGGTAAATTGGTTATCGGGTATTGGTTATTATTTGTTTTTTATGTTTTAGTCATTGGTATCTCTTCTTTATCCGCTCAGGATAAGTCAACTTCTTCCGAGCTGATTACTAAATCCTGGGAGGCCCATGGTAAGAAAGATATCGAAAATACTTTTAAATATACTCAAGCCTGTATAGACTTATATAAAGATGTAGCCAATAAGCAACAAGCTTCCTTAAAAGCTTTACCGATAAATAAGGATGAGATTGAGAAGGTCAATATTTTAAACGATGTAGCTACGGCTTATTTTATCCAAGCTGAGTCGTATATGCGTCAGCAGAAGTTCGGCCAGGCTAAAGAGATTTTCAAGGTAATCATAGATAAATATTATTATGCTCAAGCCTGGGACCAGTTTGGCTGGTATTGGCAGGTAGCCGAGATAGCTAAAAAGAGCATTAAAAAGATGGAGACCGGCTCGATTGAATTGGAAGAGAAAAAGAAAGAAGTAAGTCAGCTTGTGACTAAGGTAGTACTCTATGAACCGGGCAAGGAATTTCCTGTTGATTATGAGAAATACGGCGAGTTCAAAAATGTAGGTTCTAAGAATTACAAGTATGTCGTCAAGGACCAGGAAGGTTTAAGTATTGCGGTGGGGGAGGGGATTTATCCGAATACTTCTTCTATACGCTGGGACCCGGAGTTTAAAAGGGCCAATAAGGATAAACGCCTGGAAGGTAACTTGTGGGATTTTGTACATTCTCCAGACCTTGAGGCGGCTTTTTTAAAATGGGCGTCAGCTTCGGAACCGCCGGGAGTACGGTTATTCTATACGGGAATAATATTGGAAAAATCCGGTTTGATTGAACATGCGATTAGGTGCTACTATGCAATTGTGGTGCACTATCCTGGCGCCTATGGCTGGACATATTTTAAGACCCCTTGGTACGTTGGCCAGGCAGCTATAAGCAAGATCCACTATTTATTGCGCAATAACCCGCAGATCGGTTATAAGCTGGTAGATGCAGACATCAAGATAATTAATGGTTTTGATGATCAGATCGCTAATGATATTATTATTACTAATCCGGGCAGGCTTAGCAAGATAACTCTCTTTGATAAGCTAAAGCCTAAGCCTTCTGCCGATTCCCTGAGTATAAAGAGACGCATTGGTAAAAGAAAGGTGCGCCTTGTTCAGTACGAAACCGGGGATTGGCAGCTTTTAGTTGATAATAAGCCTTTTATGGTCAAAGGTGTTACTTATGCTCCTACCAGGGTTGGACAGTCACCGCATGAAGGTACCTTAGGCAATTGGATGTTTGAAGACTTTAATAATAATACCAAGATTGATGGCCCTTATGATGCTTTTGTAGACAAAAACAGGAATAATATTCAGGATTCTGATGAGCAGCCGGTTGGGGATTTCAAATTAATGCAGGAGATGGGGGTAAGCGCCATCAGGGTTTACCATCATCCCAATAAGGTCAATAAAGAACTTTTACGGGAACTTTATAATAATTATGGTATAATGGTCATAATGAGTGATTATCTGGGTGTATACGCTTTAGGATCAGGCGCTCCTTGGAATCCCGGCACAGATTACAGTAATCCCGAACACAGGAAGAATATGGTTGAATCCGTGACTAATATGGTCCTGGAATTTAAGGATGAACCATATATACTCTTCTGGCTTTTAGGAAATGAGAATATATACGGCGTGGCCAATAACGCCAAGAAAGATCCCGATACCTTCTTTAAATTTACCAATGAAGTAGCCAATACCATCAAATCCCTGGATTCTGAACATCCGGTTGCCATTTGTAGTGGAGATGTGCTATACTTAGATAAATTAAGCAGGCATACCCCGGACATTGATATTTATGGGTTTAACGCCTATCGCGGAGAATACGGCTTTGGTTTTTTATGGCGCCAGGTAAAAGAAGAGGCAGACAAGCCGGCATTTATTACCGAATTTGGCTGCCCTGCTTACGCCCAAGGTAAAAGCGAAGATGAGGCAGAGGAGCTTCAGGCGCAATATCATCGCGGCTCCTGGGAGGACATTCAAAATAATATGGCCTTTGCCGAAGGAGCCGGTAATTCTGTAGGCGGTATCATATTTGAATGGTTAGATGAATGGTGGAAAGGCCATGAACCTTCCATCCATGATAAGAAAGGCTTATGGATAGGCCCGTTTCCCGACGGGACGATGTATGAGGAATGGCTGGGGGTTTGCAGCCAGGGAGACGGTAAATTAAGCCCGTTTTTGCGGCATTTGCGCAAGTCTTATTATATGTATAAAAATATTTGGAGGTAGAAAGGAGGGTTTCAAAGAGCAAGTATCTTTATTTAAAAAGGATCGGCAGGCCTGAAATAAACTAGAAAATCAAATTAAATATTAAATTAAATTAGTGCTTTAACCCCGACTGCGTCGGGATTTCGTTAATCCACAGGGTAACCTTTCCTATACATACATTTTTAAAAAAGGGGTTAAATGCGACTAATGAAGCATATTGGTGCTTTAACTCCGCTAGCGCGGAGTTTCGCTAGACAAAAACATAAGGTACTCAAAGGAGGGTAGAAAAGATGAAGAGGTTTTTGGTAATGTTGTTGATTTTTAGTTTTCTCGGCGTAGCTTATGCTCAGCAAAAAACGCCTACAACCAAGGAATTTATGGTTTATAGCGATAGGGGCGCCAGAAACAACCACTATGTTCCTTCAGGCTGGATGGGCGATTATAGCGATGTCAAGCTTAATGACCAGTCGGCGGATAACCCTCATTCCGGAGCGAGCTGTATTCAATTTTCCTATTCTGCCAAGAGATCCCAGGGCAATGGATGGGTAGGGGTTTATTGGCAGAACCCGGCGAATAACTGGGGAAATAAAAAAGGCGGTTTTGATCTTACCGGAATGACTAAGTTGACCTTTTGGGCCCGCGGAGCTAAAGGCGGGGAGATTATCCAGAAGTTTCTCGTAGGCGGAATTAATAAAGGAACCTATCCTGATACCACTAGTGTTGAGATGGGCCCGGTTGAGCTTACTAATACCTGGAAGCAATATACCGTGAATCTTGCCGGAAAAGACCTTTCTTATATTAACGGGGCCTTTTCCTGGTCTACTACTGCTGATTTAAATTCCGAAGGTTGTACCTTCTATCTGGACGATATTAAATTTGAATCTGATCCTTCGATGAAGGTTGAGGTGCGTAAGCAGCAGGGTATGCCTTTCTATGTTTATGCGGACCGTTCTTCGATAAACAATCATTTTGTTCCTTCAGGGTATATGGGCGATCATGGCGATTTAAAATACAGTGGTGCTTCCAAAGAAGACCCTTATTTGGGCGATACCTGTATCAAGCTAGTTTATACAGATAAGGTATCTCAAGGTGCCCGTTGGGCAGGTATATATTGGCAGAATCCACCTAACAACTGGGGCACTATAGATGCCGGGTATGACCTTTCTAAAGCCACCAAGCTTACTTTCTGGGCCCGTGGAGCAAAAGGCGAAGAGAGGATCGAAGAGTTTAAGATCGGCGGACTTATGGGAGAGTATTCCGATTCTGACATAGCTATTGTCGGTCCGGTCATCCTGAATAAGGAGTGGACCCAGTATACTATTGATTTAAAAGGCAAAGATTTATCCTATATTATCGGTGGTTTCTGCTGGGCAACAAATGTGGATGCCAACCCCGAGGGGGCAACCTTCTATCTGGATGAAATCAGGTACGAATAAGCATAACCGTAAAGAAAATAAAAAGAAAACAGCAGGCCGCAATCTTGTTCTGATTGCGGTCTCTGTTTGTTTAATTATTCTGCTTGCTTTACGCCTGCGCGCTGAACAAAAAGTCTTTATTAAGAAATTTCCCAATGGCCATTACCAGCTGATGGTTGACAAAAGACCTTATATTGTGAAAGGTTTTTGCTATAATCCCATACCTATTGGATCAAACCATGAATTTGATTGGTGGTCAAGCCCATATAAACCTTGGATAGCAGACGGCAAACTAATGCAAGAGATGGGTGTTAATACCATAAGGATTTACGAACCCGGAATTGACCCCGACGCGGTCAAGGCTGTTATACGGGATTTATACAGTCTTTATGGGATTCGTACTATTATGGGGCACTGGCTGGGTTTTTGGGAATATCCCTGCCCGTTTTACGGGGATAAACAATTTCAGGATAAGATAAAAAAAGAAGTATTGGAGATGGTGAATACTTATAAGGATGAACCAGGGGTCTTATTGTGGATACTCGGCAACGAAAATAACTATTCCTGTATCGACACAGTTAATCCCTGGACTATCGACGAAGTGGAGAAGGAGCCTGACCTCCAGAAGCAAAAAAAGCTCAAGTTCAAGATCTTTTATTCCTATATAAATGATATAGCTAAAGAGATCCATGCTATCGACAAGAATCATCCGGTGGCCTTAGGTAATGGCGAATTGATTGGATTAGATGTAGCCAATGAATATGCCCCTGAAGTGGATTTAGTCGCTTGTATCATTTACCGCGGCAAGACATTTGGCAATCTCTTTAAATCGTTGAAGGCAACTTTTGACCGTCCTATTTTAATATCCGAATTCGGCGCAGATAGTTACGATGCCTATCTTAAGAAAGAGGACCAGAATATGCAGGCTTTTTTCTTAGAATCACAGTGGCGGCAGATTTATGGGAATCTTGCCGGCAATAATGATGGCGCAGGCAATTGTCTGGGCGGCGTGATGTTTGAATGGAGCGATGAATGGTGGAAGCATAATCAGGACAGTTCTGATGGCTGGATGCTACACGACACGGAATCTAACTGGTCCAACGGGGCATATTATTTCGACATCAAAGCAGAAAAGAATATGAATATGAATGAGGAGTGGTTTGGGGTTGTGGCGCTTTCTGCCGATGAAAAAGAGGCAGGCCTTGATAAGCGCATCCCGCGCAAAAGTTATTATTTAATCCGGGAATTATGGAAAAACCCACCTCAAAAGATCAAGGGGCAAAAGGTAAAATGAAGAGAGCTTTGTTAAAAGTGATCGCCATAACATTAGTTTCCGTCTTTTTCTCTATGTTTTTTTACGTTGTGTATGCCCGCAGTGAAAAAAAGGCTTCAAGCAGTAATTTTAAGAAGCCAGGACTGAGTTTTTGTTTGGATCTGGAAGAGCTTAAAGAGCGCTATTTTCATGATAATGACTATAATCAATTTGTGCGTTACCTTAACCCATTAGAGCAGAAGAAAGATTATGGGTTCTGTCCATACTACTATATTGCCTTGGCTCGCTACAAGCAACTTAAGTATCTAGAGGAGAAGCAGATTTGGGATGAATACTTTACCCAGGGCAATAGCTATCGCGCCGATATCGACCAGAATCTTGTTAAAATATTCAATTCCTTGAATGCCCAGGATAAGCTTTATATTTATAGCCGTGTCCTTTTCTGGCAGTTTCACCGTGATCAACAGGATGCTTTTAGTGATACTGCGCTTTTAGACTTAGTGAAGGCAGCTCTTGAGTATGCCTTGAAGGAGGGCCAACCTGAAATACTTAAGATGGTTGCCGATACCCTATTATCCTATTCCGAAAAATCCGCAGCCCGGCAGATTTATAAATCTTATGTCGAGAAAATGGTTTCTTTAAACAAACATCCCGGTGAGATTAAAGATGCTGCTTTTGGTTTCTATCAGGAGAATAATCTGGAGTTGGCAGAACTGCTTTATGACCATTATATAAATAAAATTAAATTTGTC
>JAHKBC010000348.1 GCA_018825725.1 Candidatus Omnitrophota bacterium | reverse complement strand
GGATGATCTTGTCGCTAAGCCTGAATTCCGTCTTCTTCTCGTCCCAGGCCTTATCCTCTTCTGTTTCAATACCCAGTGTCGAGGCAAGCATGCTTACCGCTATGCTTTCGGCGTAATCCCCGGCGACCTTTTCCGACTGTCCGAAGGCGTGATGTTCGCTAAGATAACCGTAGGCGATGGGATCCGCGGGCACCGCTCCGCCTATTGAAGCGGCTATCAGCCTGTGAGGCTCATTGGACGAACACCGGGCCAGCACTACAAATGTAAGCATGCCCGGCACTATTTCCTTCAAGCCCTCATTCCTGGAAATAACCTTGCATTCCGGAGGAAGTATGCTCGAAACCCTCACAAGATTACATTTTTCGATCCCCGCGTCCCTCAGGGCGAGCTCAAAGCTGCGCAATTCCGCTTTATGCATGCCCACGCCCTTGGTGAAAAAAATCTTTTTTGGAACGAGCAATTTTTTACGCGAAACAAGTATCATTGTATATCCTCCTCACTTTTTCCCGCTGAAAATATACCCCAACAGCCTGTAGATCAGTTTAGCCGTCAGGAAATCAGGCGCGGTCAGATTTTCTATGGGCATGAGTTCCACTACGTCAAAACCAATTATCTTTTTCGCCTTCGTGACCATCTTAAGCAGGTCCAGCAGTTCATACCAGCCGATCCCCCCGGGTTCCGGCGTCCCCACAGACGGCATCATCGACGGGTCAAATACATCCAGGTCAAGGCTGATATACACATTTTCGGAAAGCGATCTCACCACATCTTCCTTCCACGACGCGTTATCTATAATTTCATAAACGTTTACGGTCTTAAGATTGGGAGGGCTGGTGCCGATAAAATCCTGTTCTTCTTTGCTCAATGACCGCGTCCCTGTCTGGACAACGGGGCACTTTTCCAGAAACCTGCGGGTAACGCAGGCGTGGCTTAAACGCGTCCCGTCATATTCATCCCTTAAATCGTGATGCGCGTCAAGATGAAGTACGGACAGGTCCTTATAGACCTTGGCGGCGGCAGTCACGGCCCCGACGCTTACGGTATGCTCTCCGCCTATAATAACAGGCATCTTTTCGGCCTTGAGAACTTCCGCGACTTCATCTTTTACCTTATTAACCATATTCTCGGGATCCAGGCTTTCCAAATTGAGAGGCTCCCTCGTAAATATGCCAATCTTATAGGTCTCTGATTTAAGTTCTTCATCATAAAGCTCTATGTGTTCGGAGGCGTCCAGGACGGCCCTGGGCCCCTTCTGTGTACCCTTTTTATAACTTGCCGTCGTATCGTAAGGACACGGGATAATAACTGCTTTTGCTTTTTTAAATCCGGCGTATTCGGGCTTTATCTGCTCCCCTCCGAACCTCTTATCCATAATTTCTTCGTTCATGTCCGTCCTCTTAAAATGTAGGGTTTTTCAGCCATAATTTATCGCACAGCATATCCAATTTTTCCAGAACTATCTCGCACTCGCTCCTCGTGAGCGTCCCGCAGCCGCAGCTCGGAGTAAGAATGGAATGGCTGAATAATTTCTCCTGGGGTATCCCTTTTTTCCTTAACTTAACTATTATATCCTGCAGCCGGCCTTTAAGGGCGTGAATGCCGGTTTTCTCAATATCGTCTCTGGATGTAGGCACAATACCCCATGCGATGACCTTGCCGGCGTTAAAAAATTTCCTCAAGTCGTCGGTGTAAAGGAGAAGCTCCCTGTCAAAATTAAAAGCGTCAAAACTCAATATGTCTATGTTTGTATCCATAAGAAAACCCCATTCCGTGTTGCCGCAGCAGTGAAGCCCGCAGAGCGCGCCCTCTTTTTTTATTATGTCAGCCATTTCGTTGATATAGGATCTCACTTTATCCCTGTCTATGTTAATAAAGCTTGAGCCTATGGAAGTGAGATAAGGCTCGTCGATAAAAATTATGACTTTAGGGAATATCTCTTTTAGTTTCCTTACCTGCCACCTTGCCTTCATCGCCAGAAATTTGGGCAAGAGCTCTTCGTATTCTTTATAATAAAGGATACATTTGTCGTGTTTGTCCCTTAATGCCAGGCCTAAACTGACCGGGCCCACCACCTGGCCTTTGAGAAACTTCAAGTCTTCCGAGCCCTTTAGATTGTCCTTAAAAGACAGGAATTCATAAAACCCCGCGGCGTATTTCTCGCCTATAGAAAAGTAGTCAACGTCTTCCTCGAGGTATTTTCCCAGCGCCTCCTCCATGGCCGGATATATGTCTTTATCGGTATCCACATGGATCTTTTTAGCCTTCTCATCGATTACTATGTTAGGCAGTTTTTCCGAATACTGGACGTACATATTCTCAAGAAATGACCTTTTAGGAAGCTGCGGCCAGAAGGGTATTTCCTTGAAGTTAGAGATTATATAACTCACCACATCAACCGTATCATGGGGCATGCTGCCTACGCATGTCTTATAAAAATTAAATTCAGCCACGTTTCATCCTTTCAAGAACCGCTTTCACGATCAAGGGCCAGGCTATCGTCGCATCCGCGTAGACTTCAGACCACCGCCCGCCGTCGGAGGCCGGGGTGAACTTGCCCCAGGAAATGCCTTCCTGATAGGTGCAGCCCGAAAGCCCTCCCAAGTGCGCGGGCTCGTGGCATATCCTTACGCCGTAAAGATATTTTTTTACGGGCATTCCGGCCTTGAGCCTGTTCGAGATAATGTCAAGATACGGGCACACCTGCTGCGCCCAGTTCCTGGGGACCCCTCCGCCGACCGTAAATATCCCGAGCCTCTTCTGCCCGGCGATGATCTCAGTAAAATGCTCCAGGTCAAGGAAGGGGTCAAAAGAAAAAGGCCTTTCGCCTCGCGCGCGGGCGCGCCTGTTAAAAACACCAACGTCCAGGCCAAGCTCGGAGTCTGTAAACGCCGGAACATAAACCGGGACGCCTTTCAAATACGCGCTCTTTAAGATATTCCTCCCTTTTACGTTATCGGAGAGGTGCTTTCCTAATGTCTCATTTATAAAAACACTTGATAATGTCTTGCCCCGGTCTATACCGTTCAAAACTCCTTCTATCACAAGCGCTATATCATCAAAGTTCCTTTCGGACTCCAGCGTATCATAGACCCTGTCGTAGCCGGCCCGGTATAACTCCTCATCGGCAACATTCGGATCCGCTTTAAAATGTATCTTCCCCGTAGCCTCAATAAAACCGTGAGTTATCACCGCCCCCGTCGAAACCACGGCATTTACAAGCCCGTTATCTATCATGTCGCAGAGGATAAGCCCCATCTTCGCGACGGTCATTGCCCCCGATACGGTCAGAACGACAAAGCAGTCTTTATCCCTTGCCATTTCGTAAAGAATGTCCGCGGCCTCGCCGACAGACCTCGCCCCGAAAGAGCTTGATGACATCTGCCTTACAATATCTCCGACGGAATGAGCCTTTGAAAGGTCTATGGCCTTCGTGGGGATCAGTCCCCTGACACATTTACGGGACCTCCGCCTCATACGCCTTCTATTTCTATTGCGGTCTATTTTGCGTTTCATGATCAGCTGGCCTTGAGGGCAAGCAGACGCTCAACCCTCTCTTTTATCGGGGGATGGGTCGAGAAAAGATTAGTAATAAAACTTGCCTTAAAAGGATTGACTATAAAAAGATGAGCCGTTTGTGGGTCG